>NZ_KV790855.1:23296-55379 GCF_001807725.1 Granulicatella sp. HMSC31F03
ATGGCGCCGATGGTCAAAAAGGAGAACAAGGTATCGCAGGTCCTCAAGGTGTTGCCGGTCCTAAGGGTGACAAAGGAGATCCAGGAGAAGTTGGTCCTCAAGGTGCAGCTGGAGCTAAAGGTGAGCAAGGCGAACAAGGTCAAGCTGGACGTGACGGTAAAGATGGAGAAACTCCAAAAGTTAAAGTAGAACGTGATGACACTAAGAAAGAGACAAAACTAACCTTCTACAAAGACGTAAATGCTAATAATGAGTTTGATGAAGCCACTGATACCGTTCTTGGTACTTTAATTGTTAAAGACGGACAAGACGGAAAAGCAGGTCCTAAAGGCGATCCAGGTGAAGTTGGACCTCAAGGTGTAGCCGGTCCTAAGGGTGATAAAGGCGATCCAGGAGAAGCAGGTCCTCAAGGTGTTGCTGGACCTAAGGGTGATAAAGGCGACCCAGGAGAAGCAGGTCCTCAAGGTGTAGCAGGACCTAAGGGAGATAAAGGCGATCCAGGTGCAGCCGGAGCTAAAGGTGAGCAAGGCGAACAAGGTCAAGCTGGACGTGACGGTAAAGACGGAGAAACTCCAAAAGTTAAAATAGAACGCGACAATGCTAAGAAAGAGACAAAACTAACGTTCTACCTTGACAAAAACGGTAATAGTCAGTTTGATGAAGCCACTGATGAAGTTCTTGGAACATTTGTTGTAAAAGATGGCGAAACCGGACCTAAAGGAGACAAAGGGGATCCAGGTGTTTCCGGTCAAAATGGTATTGACGGGAAAGATGGTATTTCTCCAGTTATTACATTAACTGATAATAATGATGGAAGTTATACAATTTCAGTAACAAATCCTGACGGAACTAAACAAGAAGTCGTAGTTAAAAATGGGAAAGATGGAAAGGATGGAACATGTAATTACTCTATTTCGCCAACAAATGGAACTCCTACCAATCCAACATCCACAAATGGAATTCCATCTAACGGAACGACGACTAGTGTTACACCATCAAATGGTTCTTCGACAAATGGAACTCCAACAAATAGTACACCTTATACAAATACACCAGGAAATAATACTCCTGTTGGAAGCACAACTATTGGAGGAGCAATTCCATCAGCAATTCCAGTGAATTCCGATAAGAATCCATCATTAGTCGCAAGTACTATCTCAACTGCAAATAAAGTAGCTAATGAGACTAACAATAATGCTATTTTGCCAAATACTGGAGCGCATACAGAAGTCATTCCAATGCTTCTAGGAAGTGGTATTCTTTTAACACTCTATGTAGGTAAAAGAAAAGAAGAATAGTTGTTAGAGTGATTTTTCTTAAAAAATTTATTTTTTCTAGAAAAGCACCTATTTAAAAGATCAGGAAGATTGAGTCGTAAGTACTCACTTCCTGATTTTTTTGTTAAATTTCCTTTTTCTTTCTCCAGTAAACGATTTCATAAAATTTGACTTTCCTATTAAACAAACGTAAAATAGGAATACACGTTTTTAGGGAGGAAAGATATGGATCAAGTGTTTATACGTTCATTTGATGCAATGCTTGAATTACGACATTTTACATCAATTATTTTGGCTTGTATTTGTGGTTTATTAATTGGTTATGAAAGAAAAGCAAGGAATAAACAAGCCGGAGTAAAGACACACGTGATTGTTTGTCTTACTTCTGCCTTAATGATGATTATTTCTAAAGAAGCTTTTCTGGACACTCCAGATTACGATACTTCACGTGTGGCTGCTCAAATTGTAAGTGGGATTTCCTTCATTGGTGGTGGTATCATTTTCATGAGGGATAAAAAAATAAGTGGTTTAACAACAGCTGCTGGTATTTGGGCTACTTCAGGGATTGGAATGGCCATTGGTGGAGGATTTTGGTTCTTTGGAATTGTTTGTAGTATCTTTGTTATGTTAATTCAATGGTTAACACATGATTTTACAAAACAGCAGCAGATTTATCAGGCAAGTATTAATGGAACTGTTGGAGATATTTCTCTTGTTCACGATATTTATGAATACTGTAATTTAAAACAATATCAAATAGCAAATGTGGATGTGAAAGATATTGGTGGAAAGTACGAAATCAATATTCAGATAGAGAATGATAAGAGAATCCTAATTGATGATATCGAATCAACTATCAGAGAAAGACATATTGACTTTAAAATTAAAAAGGTCAAATTTAAATCTTCTGAAAATAATCCGCAATAGTTATAGTGAGACTGGACTACTCCAGTCTCATTTTTTATATTTATTATTGATTAGAAATGAGTTATTTGTGAGGGAATTGCTATTTTGTTTTTTAGCTGATAAACTTAATTTATATGAGAGATTCATTTCTTAGTTGAAGTTTTCGTAATAATCAAGATAAAGGAGTTTACTATTATGAATAGAGAAGAAATTATTGCGTTGCAACATCAACGTTATGCTACTAAAAAGTTTGACCCTACACGTCGTATTTCTGATGAAGATTGGGCAGCCCTTGTCGAAGTAGGACGATTAGCACCTTCTTCATTGGGGTTCGAACCTTGGAAGATGCTTTTACTAAACAATGAAGGAATGAAACAAGATTTAAAATCAATGGCATGGGGCGCTGTTTCAATGCTCGATGGAGCAAGTCATTTTGTGATTTATCTAGCTCGTAAAGGTGTAAACTATGAAACACCTTATATTGAAAAATTAATGCAAGAGGTAAGACATAGAAGTTATGATCCAGATTCTGCATATGCGCATCGAATCAAGAGCTTCCAAGAAAGTGATGCACAGCTAAACGATGAACGATCACTCTTTGACTGGGCAAGTAAGCAAACGTATATCCAAATGGCGAATATGATGAATGCAGCAGTTTTGATGGGAATGGATTCTTGTCCAATTGAAGGATATGATAAAGCTAAAGTTGAAGCTTATTTAGAAGAAAAAGGAGTTTTGGATACATCAGAATTTGGAGTATCCGTATTGTGCGCGTTTGGTTATAGAGATGAAGACATTAAACCAAAAATTCGTTGGAATACAGAAAGTATTTATGAAGTAATTGATTAGAAGTAATTTTTTCATAGTAAACAATTGCTATCTCAGTACATCGGCAATGAGTAATTGCTACTGTACTGAGATTTTTTTATTATAAAGAATAAGGAAGAGAACGGAAATAAGGATTAAAACATGGTATAATATTCGTTGGTTCTATAAGAATGTTTTTGTGAATGTAATATAGAAAGGATTCAAAACGTATGGCAACAATCCAATGGTTCCCGGGGCATATGGCCAAAGCGCGCAGGGAAGCAACTGAAAAATTGAAATTAGTCGATGTCGTGATTGAAATGGTGGATGCTCGTATTCCAGAATCAAGTCGCAATCCTATTATCGAAGAAATTAAAGGACAGAAGAAGCAATTAATCTTATTAAATAAAGTTGATTTGGCAGATCCATCTCAAACAAAGCGTTGGAATGATTATTTTACAAGCCAAGGAATTAAAGTTCTTACAACAGAAGCTAAAGATGGAAAAGGGATAAAACAGGTTAAAGCAGCGATTAAAGAATTAATGGCTCCTGTCTTTGAAAAGAATTTGGAAAAAGGGATTCGTCCTAGACCGATTCGTTTAATGGTTCTTGGAATACCAAACGTTGGAAAATCAACCTTTATCAACCGTATGATTAATAAAAATCAAGCTGAAACAGCAAATCGTCCTGGTGTTACAAAGGGACAACTCTGGTTAAAAATCGGAAATGATTTTGAATTACTGGATACTCCAGGTATTTTATGGCCAAAGTTTGAAAGTGAAGAAGTTGGGAATAAACTAGCACTTACGGGTGCGATTAAAGATGCACTCCTTCACATGGATGATATTGCACTTTTTGCTCTTAGTCAGTTTAAATTAGATTATCCAGAGTATTTAAAGAAAGCTTATCGTTTAATAGATAGCGATTTAGAACTTTCAAATGTTGATTTATTAATGTTAATTACAATGAATTTAGGCTTTAAAGAAGATTATGAAAAGGCAAGTGAACGAATCGTGTTTGATATTCGTTCAGGAAAACTGGGTCGTTATACATTAGACCAAGCGCCTGTGTCGTTAACGGAGGAAGCATAATGGAAAAACGTTCCATCAAAGAAATTAAATTGATTCTTGAAGAAATTCAAACGTTGTCGGATGAACGTTTAACAGAACTTAGAAGTGACGATCGTAAAGGAGTTCAAGATTTAATCGCAAAGTTTGAACGTCAATTCGCCAAAAAAGCAGAACGTGCTGCACACTTTGAGGAAATGCAAAGCTTTGAACGTGCAGCCAAACAAAAAGGCTACCGAATGATTGCAGGAATTGATGAAGTGGGTCGCGGCCCACTTGCTGGTCCAGTGGTAGCAGCTGCTGTCATTCTTCCTGAAGGTATGGAAGATATTGGTCTCGATGATTCTAAGAAGTTGAGCGCGAAAAAACGCGAAGAAATCTTCGAAATGATTAAAGAGCAAGCTGTTGCCATTGGTATCGGTATTGTCGATGCATTCACGATTGATAAAATTAATATTTATGAAGCTAGTAAAGTGGCGATGAAGCGAGCGATTGAATTATTGCCTGAACAACCTGATTATTTATTAATTGATGCGATGAAATTGGATACAGGAATTCCAGAAGAAGGCATTATTAAAGGGGACGCGAAGAGCATCTCGATAGCTGCGGCAAGTATTGTTGCTAAAGAGGTAAGGGACCAAATGATGAAGGATTACGAACAACTGTATCCAGGTTATGGATTTGCACAAAATGCAGGATATGGTACGAAAGCACACATAGAAGGTCTTGATAAATTAGGTCCGACGCCAATACATCGTATGACATTTGCACCTGTAAAAGAATATCAACAATAAAGTTCCAAAAATAAACTCTTTCTCGTAAATAGTTTTGAAAACTATTTACCGGAAGGAGTTTATTTATGTTATTAACAAAAAGAAAACTATTAATTGGAATAGCGATTAGTGAAACATTGAATAGTAAACAGTTTTATGAGTTATTTCAAAAAATGAATGATGATGTTTCTTTAGATCATCCATTTGTTTTAGGGGATGTAAAATTCAGCTTGCCCGAAGAAACTTCTAAATGGTTAGAGACATTTGATTGGTTAGCTTCTTTTGAAAAGATGAAAGTTGAAAAAGTAAAAGTATTGACCATTTTGGATGCTGTTTATCCAAGAAGGTTAAAAGAAATTTATTTACCTCCAATTGTTCTTTTCTATAAAGGAGAATTGTCTTTGTTAAATGAACGATTAGTCGCTTTAGTAGGTTCTAGAGAACATTCAAACTATGCAAAACAATGTACGAAAATCATTGTACAGGATTTAGTACAGAAGAAAATCGGAATTATTAGCGGTCTAGCTAAAGGAGTGGATTCTTTAGCACACCTTGAATGTTTGAAGGATGATGGGAAAACGATAGCGGTTATAGGAAGTGGATTAGATGTTGTATATCCACCTGAAAATGCTAATCTCTATAAAGTAATAGGGGAAAAAGGTCTTATTATTTCTGAATATCCTTTAGGAAGTCGACCTTTGAAGTTTCATTTTCCTTACCGAAATCGCATCATAGCAGGGTTAAGCCATGGTGTTTGTGTAGTAGAAGCTAAAGAGAGAAGTGGAAGTCTAATTACTGCTAATATTGCCTTGAGTGAAAATAGAGAAGTATTTGCTATTCCTGGAAGTATTTTTTCATCACATTCAAAAGGAACTAATCAACTAATTGAAGCTGGAGCTTGTTTAGTTTCTAGCGCTGAAACTATTGATAAAAATCTACATTACTTTCCATAAAAAAACTATAAGAGATAATTTGTTGCCTTGACAAAAAGAATGTGTTTAGATATGATGACAAAAGACAATTTAAACAATCTCGCTAAATACAGGCTTTTTGCCTGATATTTTAATATTAGACAGAGTAATGATGGAAGGAGCCATTTAATGGTGAAGCAAAACTTAGTGATTGTAGAGTCTCCTACAAAAGCTAAAACCATTGAACGCTATTTGGGAAAAAATTTTAAAGTGGTCGCAAGTAAAGGTCACTTAAGAGATTTACCTAAGAGCAAAATGGGTGTAGATATTGAAAATAATTATGAACCTCATTATATTTCGATTCGAGGGAAGGGCGATTTAATTAAGTCTCTTAAAAAGGAAGCAGCCAAAGCAGATGCAGTTTATCTTGCAAGTGACCCGGATAGAGAAGGAGAAGCTATTTCTTGGCATTTAGCGCATTTATTAGGACTTGATTTAAACAAACCTATTCGAGTGGAGTTTAATGAGATTACAAAAGATGCAATTAAAGAAGCATTTAAGAATCCTAGAATGATTGACACGGATTTAGTTGATGCGCAACAAGCACGTCGTATTTTAGACCGCCTTGTGGGTTACACTTTATCTCCTATTTTATGGAAGAAAGTGAAAAAAGGATTGAGTGCTGGTCGTGTTCAAAGTATCGCGGTAAAATTAATTATTGATCGCGAAAACGAAATTAAAGCATTTGTTCCAGAAGAATACTGGACTCTTGAAGGACAATTCAAAAAAGAAAAGAAAGCTTTCACGGCAAATTACTATGGTACTACAGCTGAGAAAGCGTCTTTAGAAAAAGAAGCGACTGTTAAATCAGTTATGAACGAACTTTCTGAGAAGAAACCATTCAAAGTTACTAAAGTAACGAAGAAAGAACGTAGACGCAATCCTGCAGCTCCATTTACAACAAGTAGCTTGCAACAAGATGCGTCAAACCGCTTAAACTTCAGAACGCGAAAAACAATGATGGTAGCTCAACAACTTTATGAAGGGGTATCTCTTGGTCGTAGTGGTTCAGTTGGTTTGATTACGTATATGCGTACAGACTCAACTCGAATTTCAGCATCTGCCCAAAATGAGGCTTCTGAGTTCATTGAGAAAGAGTTTGGTAAAGATTACTGTCTTGCAACTAAACGCACTGTAAAGAATGCTGAAGGCGCTCAAGATGCTCACGAAGCAATTCGTCCTTCATCTGTTTTACGTACACCGGATTCAATCGCAAGTTATTTAACAAAAGATCAATTGAAATTGTACACCTTAATTTGGTCTCGATTTGTTGCTAGTCAAATGACTGCAGCAGTTTATGATACTGTACAAGTAGATTTAGAACAAAACAATCATGTGTTTAAGGCAAATGGATCTACAATTAAGTTTGCTGGGTATCAAAAGGTATATCAAGATAATGCAGAAGCGAAAAAAGGAAACGTGCTCCCAGAAATGCAAGTTGGGGATGAAGTTCAATTAGCAAAACTAAATCCAGAACAACATTTCACACAACCGCCTGCACGTTATTCTGAAGCTACGTTAATTAAAACATTAGAAGAAATTGGTGTTGGTCGTCCATCAACGTATGCACCAACAATCGAAACAATCCAAAAACGTTACTACGTTAAATTAGTTTCTAAACGTTTTGAACCAACGGAACTTGGATATGTTGTTCATCAAATTATCGAACAATACTTCCCAAATATTGTGGATACTCATTTCACTGCTTCAATGGAAGATAATCTCGACCTTGTTGAAGAAGGGAAAGAAGAGTGGGTACAAGTTATCGATAAGTTTTACCAACCATTCAAGGTTGAAGTGGATAAAGCGGAAGTAGAAATCGAGAAAGTTCAGATTAAAGATGAACCAGCTGGATTCAACTGTGAAAAATGCGGCCATCCGATGGTGATTAAATTAGGTCGCTTTGGTAAATTCTACGCATGTAGCAATTTCCCAGAATGTCATCATACACAAGCCATTGTTAAAGATATTGGGATTACATGTCCAACTTGTGGCAAAGGGAAAGTGATTGAACGTAAGTCGAAGAAAAATCGTATCTTCTATGGTTGTGATCGTTATCCTGAATGTGAATTCGTTTCATGGGATAAACCAGTAGGACGTAATTGTCCAAAATGTGAACACTACTTAGTTGAGAAAAAAGGTCGCGGTGGAAAACAAATTGTGTGTAGTAATTGCGATTATAAAGAGGAAGTTCAAAAATAAAGGAAAGAGCACTTGGAGAAATCTGGGTGCTCTCTTTATGTGCGTGAAATTATGTTAGTGCATTGACTATGACGCAGAGTTTATTAAATATGTATTAATTGTCTTAATAATTTTGACAATTCGGTTGTAAGAAAGTGCTTACTGTGATAAAGTTAACGATAGGAGGAAGATGATGAAGAATGAAATGCAAGATTTCTTAGCGTATATAAAAGTTGAACGACGTTATTCACCAGAGACGATTCATGCGTATGAGCGTGATATTCAACATTTCTGCGATTACTTAACAGAAGTTCCAATTACGTCATGGAACGATGTATCTGTCGTTGATGTTCGAATCTATTTAGGAGTTTTACATCGTGAAAACTATAATCGTTCAAGTATTTCTCGGTTCCTTTCAAGTTTACGTTCTTTTTATCATTTTTTGGTAGAACGAAAAGCAGTAGAATCAAATCCTTTTGCGTCAGTCAGTTATAAAAAGGGTAAAATGCTTCTTCCAGAGTTTTTTTATGAAGATGAAATTGAAAAATTTATCAATTCTATTGATGGAAATCAGTCTTTAGACCAACGTAATAAAGCTCTAGTCGAAGTATTATATGCTACAGGTATGCGTGTCAGTGAGTTAACGAATTTAACTCTTGAGCAATTAGACCTGGATAATAGCGTTATCCTCGTCATCGGTAAAGGTTCTAAAGAACGCTATGTTCCGATTGGTGACTTTGCAAGAACGGCTTTAGAAACTTATCTTGAAGAAGGACGAAAGGATCTTATGGCTAAAGAAAGGAAGGAGCATTTTTTCGTGTTTGTGAATCATTTAGGTGATACACTGACGACTAATGGAGTTCGTTATATTTTAGAAAAACTAATTCAAGAAAGTGGACTAACATTAAAGATTCATCCACATATGCTAAGACATACGTTTGCAACGCATTTGTTGAATAATGGTGCAGATATGCGAACTGTTCAGGAACTTTTAGGGCATGTAAGTCTTAGTTCAACTCAGATTTATACACATGTGACAAAAGAAGCTCTTCAACAAAATTACCAATTATATTTTCCAAGGTCTAAAGCTGGGAAGAACGAATTTGACGCTAGTGCCTTTAATAAGAATAACGGAGGAAAATCATGACTACAATTTGTGCAGTAAAAAAAGATAACCAAGTTGCTATGGCTGGTGACGGTCAAGTGACAATGGGTGAAAAAGTGATAATGAAGGGGACCGCTCGTAAAATCCGTCGTATTTTTGACAATCAAGTACTTGTGGGATTTGCGGGCGGTGTAGCAGATGCAATCACTTTAGAAGAAATGTTTGAAGATAAACTTAAACAATTCAAAGGGAACTTACAACGTGCAGCTATTGAAATGGCGAAACAATGGAGAAGTGACCGTGGTTTACAAAAATTAGAAGCGATGTTAATCGTAATGAATAAAGAACAAGTGTTACTTGTTTCAGGAACAGGAGAAGTCATTGAACCAGATGATGGTATTCTAACAATCGGTTCTGGTGGTAACTTCGCTTTATCAGCTGCTAGAGGTCTCCTAAGATTTGGGGATTCGAATTTAACAGCAGAAGATATTGCTAGAGAAAGTTTAAAAATTGCTTCAGAGATTGATATTTTTACAAATGATAATATCATTACTGAAACGTTGGCGTAAGGAAGTGGAACTATGCAAGCAAATATTAGTAAAACACCTAGAGAAGTTGTATCTGAATTAGATCAATTCATCGTTGGGCAACAGGATGCAAAACGAGCGTTAGCGGTGGCTCTTCGTAATCGTTACCGTCGTCTATTATTAGATGAAGAAATGAAAAAGGAAGTCACTCCTAAAAATTTATTGATGATTGGTCCTACTGGGGTTGGTAAAACCGAATTGGCTCGTCGTCTTGCTAAATTAGTTGATGCACCATTTGCAAAAGTGGAAGCCACTAAATTTACGGAAGTCGGTTACGTTGGGCGTGATGTAGAATCGATGGTTCGTGATTTAGTGGAAAATGCGATTCAAATTGTGACTAAACTAAAACAAGAAGAGGTAAAGCCACAAGCTTTTGATAAGGCTGTTAAAAAGCTTGCGAAGATCTTAAAACCTGGAATCATGAAGAAAGTATCGAACCCACAACAAGATTCACTCTTCAATATGTTCCAACAAATGGGCATTCAAAATCCAGGATTAGAACCTGAAATGAAGGAAGAAATCACAGAAGAAATTGCTCAAAGTCGTCGTGATATTGAGCAACAATTAAGAAATGGAGTACTTGATTCAAAAGAAGTAACAATTGAATTAACTGAGAAACCAATGCGGATGGCGGGATCTGGTAACCAAATGGAACAAATGATGCAAATTCAATCCGTTCTTGATCAGATGACTCCTAAGAAGAAAATTAGCCGTACAGTCACTGTTAAAGAAGCGTTAGAACTATTAACGGAGGAAGAAGCAAATAACCTTATCAATCAGGAAGATATGCATGCAGAAGCTTTAAAACTAGCTGAAACATCAGGAATTATCTTTATTGATGAAATTGATAAGATTACTGCAAAAGGTCAAAACGGAGGGGAAGTCTCAAGGGAAGGAGTACAAAGAGATATTTTACCAATCGTTGAGGGGAGCCAAGTGAATACGAAATACGGTGTGATTAATACAGACCATATTTTGTTTATTGCTTCTGGAGCATTCCATGTGGCTAAACCAAGTGATTTAATGCCCGAGCTACAAGGGCGATTCCCGATTCGGGTTGAATTACAAGATTTATCAAAAGAAGATTTTGAACGCATTTTAATGGAACCTAAAAACGCATTATTAAAACAGTATAAGGCATTACTTGCTACAGAAAATGTGGAAGTCGTTTTCACAAAAGAAGCTGTTTCAAAATTGGCTGAGATTGCTTTCGAAGTGAATAGTACAATGGAAAATATTGGTGCCCGTCGTCTTCACACTATTTTAGAAACTGTATTAGAAGAATTATTGTTCGAAGCACCAACGATGCAAATGGGAAGCATCCAAATAACTGAACAATATGTAGAAAGTAAATTAAATGCGATTCGAGAGGATCAAGATTTAACTAAATACATTTTATAAAAAGGAGAATATACTCATGCGTAAAGTTTTAGCTGATTTAAGGAAGATTAATGAAATTGTCCAGTATGATAATATTTGGAGAGATTCTGAAACAGCAGATTTACCATTTAATAAACTAACAGAAATTTTGGGAACTCTTTTGAAAGTTGATTTATATATCGCATCAAGCGATGGAAGATTGTTAGGAATTCATGATGAATTTCAAGTAAATAACGATCGTATGAAGGAGTATAAAAATAGTAGACAATTTCCGGATTTTTATATGGACGGATTAACATCTTTAAAATTCACGAAGGAAAATATACCTGTAACGGATGAACTAACGATTTTTCCAGTTGAATTACATGATAATTTCAAGAATGCAATGACCACCATTATTCCAATTTTTGCTTCAGGAATTCAATTAGGATTTGTAGTGATGGGGAAGGATGAAGAACCTTTTTCAACCGACGATCTTATTTTGGCTGAACACGCTGGAACAGTAATTGGAACAGAAATGTTGCACTGGTATACAAGAAAGATTGAGCAAGAAAAGAGAGAACAACAAAATGTTCATTTAGCTCTTAGTTCGTTATCTTATAGTGAATTAGAAGCCATTAAAGTGATTATCCAATTGTTTGATGGTATGGATTTAAGATTCACTGCTTTAAAAATTGCGAAAGAGTATAATATTACTCGTACAGTAATTGTAAATGCTATTCGTAAACTTGAATCAGCAGGAATTATTGAAAGTCGCAGCCTAGGAACTAAAGGAACCTATATAAAAATAAAAAATCAAAATATCAAAAAATCCTTATTAACTGAATTAAAACATTCATAAATTAGAGGCGATTATATGGATAACATTTCTTTAGAAAATAAATTTTTAAAAGTCAGAGTAAAACTTTTTGGGGCAGAACTAACTTCTGTATTTGATAAAGAGACTCATACGGAATATATGTATCAACCAGATGGGATTCATTGGAATAAACAATCTCCAATTTTATTTCCGAATATTGGTGCTATTCGAAATAACTCTTTTTCCTACAAAGGGAATGATTACGAAGCTAGAAAACATGGTTTTGCTCGTGACTATGCATTTAAGTTAGAGGATAATGGAAGTGACTTTGCCACTTTCTTACTCACGAATGAGATGATCGAGGAAAACTATCCTTTCGATTTTCAATTGCGTCTAAAATACACTTTAAATGGTCGTCAATTAGATATGAGTTATTTCGTTACTACTCAAAGTCCTGAAATGTACTTTGCAATTGGTGGTCATCCTGCATTTAGAGTACCGTTGGAAGAAAGATTGTCGTTTGAAGATTATCGAATCCAATTAGATTCGGAAAGCTCGATTCATAAACTTGAATTAGAGATTCCATATCTTGCTTCACTTGAAGGGGTTTCGTATCCAGAAAAAGAATTTCGATTACACCATGATTTATTTACGAATGATGTATTATTATTTAAATCAAATTCCCCTCATTTCAAAGGCAAGTTGTATTCTCAAAAAGGGAATAAAAGCGTAACCGTACTTTTAAATGGGATTGGCGCGTTAGGAGTATGGACTATGCCAGATGATTCTCCTTTTGTTTGCTTTGAACCTTGGGATGGATATCCAGACTTGGCGAATGATTTTACGCAAAATTTAGAAGAAAAAAAGAATGTCTTGAAAATTACAAACAAGACACCTTATCAATCTACAGCCAGTTTTATTTTCGAGTAAAAGAAAAGACACTAAGTACTTACTTAGTGTCTTTATTTTTTTGTTCCCAAGGCATTGGAACTTTATTTTCTGTTCCGTTTAAAATTCTTTGGATATTAGAACGGTGTCGGTAAATGATAAAAATATCTATTGCAAGTGCAAAAAGTGTTAGTGTCCAATCATTAAATAGTAGTGAAAGGAATACCCCTAAAGTGATAGTTACCATAGCAGTAAGACTAACCATTCGTGTAATTGCAAGGAGTACTAAGAAAATAATAAGTCCATATAAAAGTAATAATGGTTGGTAAGCTAAAATCATTCCAGCAAAAGTAGCAACCGCTTTTCCTCCTTTGAATGAAGCAAAAATGGGAAAAGTATGACCAATAACCGCGAAAGAGGCCATCCACAATGGAGAAATATCAGGTTGCTTAAATACAGTTAAAGCAAGAATCATCGCTAAGAATCCTTTAAAGATATCACAGAATAATACTAGGGAACCCGCTTTTTTTCCTAAAACTCGAAACGCATTTGTTGATCCTAAATTTCCACTCCCATATTGGCGAATATCTTTTTTAAAGAAATACTGCCCAACCCATAATCCAGATGGAATCGAACCAAGTAAGTATGCCACTATGGCACCAATTATAAATGTAAATGACATTTGTTTGACTTCTCCTTTTAAAAACAGTCTAGAAACAGTTTAACACAAAAACATTTTAACTTACAATTCTAATAAGAAATGTTATTATAACGCTATTTATGAAGGGAAATCTTGCGAAAATATTTAAAAACAAGTATTATAGATAAGATGATGAAAAAAGGAGAGTATTAAATGAGCAAAGTGACGAATCAGTATAATGATGATGCGATTCAAGTTTTAGAAGGTCTTGAAGCTGTTCGTAAACGTCCAGGGATGTATATTGGATCAACTGATCATCGAGGACTTCATCACTTAGCGTATGAAATTGTTGATAATGCGGTCGATGAGGCATTATCAGGTTACGCTACAAAAATTGAAGTAACAATTCATAAAGATCAATCACTTTCAGTAAAAGATAATGGTCGTGGAATGCCAACGGGAAAGCATGCTTCTGGGATCCCAACTATTCAAGTTATCTTTACTGTATTACATGCCGGTGGTAAATTCGGCCAAGGTGGATATAAAACATCAGGTGGTCTTCATGGAGTTGGGGCGTCTGTTGTTAACGCGTTGTCAGATTGGTTAACCGTAGAAGTTTTGCGAGATGGAACATTATACAAACAATCGTTTAAAAATGGTGGTGAACCAGTCGGAACTGTTAAAAAAGAAAAAACAAGCCGTCGTGGTTCTGGAACTACAGTTACATTCCTTCCAAGTGATAAGACATTTTCAACAACGAATTGGTCTTATGAAACATTAGCTGAACGTTTAAGAGAATCAGCGTTCTTATTAAAAGGACTTACAATTGTTTTAACAGATGAGCGTACTGGAGAATCAGAAACGTTCCATTATGAAGAAGGAATTCGCGATTTTATCCAATACTTAAATGAAGAAAAAGATACATTATCTCCTGTTGTTGATTTTGATAGCACAGTGGATGGTGTTGAAACCGAATTTGCATTCCAATATAACGATGGTTATTCAGAAACGATTTTATCTTTTGTAAATAACGTTCGTACAAAAGACGGTGGTACTCACGAAGTGGGAATGAAGAGTGCCTTAACAAAAGCGTTCAACGAATACGCACGTAAAGTTGGTCTTTTAAAAGAGAAAGACAAAAACTTAGAAGGTAGCGACGTCCGTGAAGGATTAACAGCGATTATTTCGCTTCGTATTCCTGAAGAGATTCTACAATTTGAAGGACAAACGAAAGATAAATTAGGTACACCTGCTGCTCGCGGAATTGTTGATAATACAATTTCTGAACAACTAGGTTTCTTCTTAACGGAAAACGGTGAAATTGCACAGGAATTAATTCGTAAAGCCATTAAAGCACGTGAAGCGCGTGAGGCGAGTCGTAAGGCCCGTGAAGAGAGCCGTAATGGTAAGAAGGGCAAGAAGAAGGAAACACTTCTTTCTGGTAAATTAACGCCTGCTCAAAGTAAAAACCCTAAGAAGAATGAACTTTACTTAGTAGAGGGGGATTCTGCCGGTGGTTCTGCAAAACAAGGGCGTGACCGTAAGTTCCAAGCGATTCTTCCATTACGTGGTAAAGTAATCAATACTGAAAAAGCATCGATTTCAGACATTCTTAAGAACGAAGAAATCAATACGATTATTTATACTATTGGTGCTGGTGTTGGTAGTGACTTCAAGATTGAGGATTGTAACTATGACAAGATTGTTATTATGACCGATGCGGATACCGATGGGGCTCACATTCAAGTCTTGCTGTTAACATTCTTCTATCGTTATATGAAACCATTGATTGAAGCAGGGAAAGTATATCTTGCATTACCACCTTTATATAAAATTTCTAAAGGAACTGGTAAAAAACAAGTGATTGAGTATGCGTGGACAGAAAAAGAACTTGAAGAGAAGACTAAACTAGTCGGAAAAGGCTACTTATTACAACGTTATAAAGGTCTTGGGGAAATGAACGCTGACCAATTATGGGATACTACTATGAATCCAGATACAAGAACGTTAATTCGTGTTGTTATCGATGATAAAGCTCAAGCAGAACGTCGTGTAAGCACATTGATGGGGAATAAAGTGGAACCTCGTCGTAAGTGGATTGAACGCCACGTTGAGTTTGGTCTAGAAGAAGATAAGAGTATTTTAGAATCAGATGTAAATGCCATTAGCACAACAGCTAGTCCGAAAAAAGAAGAAAAGAAACCATCAGTTAAGAAAAAAGAAGCAACAATTGATCATGTAGAACAATTGTCGTTACTAGGAGAGGAGGAATAGTATGAGTCAAATTCAAGATATTCAAGAATTGAATCTGGAAGATGTAATGGGCGACCGATTTGGACGTTATTCAAAATACATTATCCAAGACCGTGCTCTTCCTGATATCCGTGATGGTTTGAAACCAGTACAACGTCGTATTTTATATGCGATGTCTATCGATGGAAACACAAGCGATAAACAATTCCGTAAATCAGCAAAGACTGTCGGTAACGTAATCGGTAATTTCCACCCACACGGAGACTCTTCCGTTTATGAAGCAATGGTTCGTATGAGTCAAGATTGGAAGCTTCGTGATGTGTTAATTGAAATGCACGGGAATAACGGTAGTATGGATGGAGACCCTGCTGCTGCAATGCGTTATACGGAGGCTCGTCTTTCTAAAATTTCAGAAGAATTACTGAGAGATTTAGATAAACAAACAGTAGAATTCGTATTGAACTTCGATGATACTGAAGAAGAACCGACTGTACTTCCTGCGCGTTATCCAAACCTTCTTGTAAATGGAGCTACTGGGATTTCAGCCGGTTACGCTACAGAAATTCCTACTCATAACTTAGGAGAAGTCATCGATGCAACCATTCATGCGATTGACCATCCTAAAGCGACTGTGAAAGAATTGATGCAATTTGTTAAAGGTCCTGATTTCCCAACAGGAGGAATTATTCAGGGGCTTGAGGAATTAGAACAAGCGTATGAAACTGGACGCGGTAAAGTAGTGATTCGTTCGAAAACAAAAATCGAACCGATTAAAGGTGGAAAAACGCAAATCATTATTTCCGAAATTCCATATGAAGTAAACAAAGCTTTATTAGTGAAGAAGATTGATGAAATTCGCTTGAATAAGAAGATTGACGGAATTGCTGAAGTAAGGGACGAATCAGACCGTACTGGGCTTCAAATCGTTGTTGAATTGAAGAAAGAAGCTAATGCTGAGGGAATCTTAAACTACTTATTGAAGAATACAGATTTACAAGTGAACTATAACTTCAATATGGTCGCTATCGATGAACGCCGACCTGTACAAGTAGGATTAAAAACAATTCTAACTTCTTATATCAACTTCCAAAAAGAAGTGATTACGAGACGTACGCAATATGATTTGAAGAAGGCTCAAGATCGTCTTCATATCGTTGATGGTTTGATGAAGGCTTTATCGATTTTAGATGAAGTCATCGCATTAATTCGTAACAGTAAAGATAAGAAACATGCGAAAGAACGTTTAGTAGAAACATATGACTTCACAATGATCCAAGCAGAAGCGATTGTAAGCTTACAATTGTATCGTTTAACGAATACGGATATTACAATTCTTCAAAATGAAAAGCTTGATTTAAATGAGCAAATCGCAACATTCTTAAGTATCTTAAAATCCGAAAAAACTCTTCTTCAAGTCATGAAGAGTGAACTTCGTGATTTGAAGAAGAAATATGCAACGCCTCGTTTAACGCAAATTCAAGCTGAAATTGAAGAGATTAAGATTGAAACTGAAGTGTTAGTCGCCGAAGAAGAAGTATATGTGGTTGCTACAAAACAAGGATACTACAAACGTGTTAGCCCACGTTCATTTGCTTCAAGCGCTCCAGAAGAAAACGGAATGCGTGAAGGGGATGAAGTGGTTCTTTGCCAAAAAGCTTCTACATTAGATAACTTAATTCTATTTACTTCAAAAGGAAATTACTTACACTTACCAGTACATGAAATTCCAGAAGCGAAATGGAAAGATGTCGGAAACCACTTAAGCCAGTCTATTTCTTTGGGTAGCAACGAAGTCATTCTGACTGGATTTGTCAAAGCTAAAGATAGTGATGACTCTTATAAAGATTGGACTGTTGTCTTCTTTACAAAAGAGGGCTTAGTGAAACAAACATTATTCAATGAGTTTACAACGTACCGAGGATACAAGACTCGTACAAGTAATGCGATGAAATTGAAGACTACAACGGATGAAGTAGTCAAAGTGGTTGTTACAAACCCAGAAAGTTTAGAAGTTTTTATCGTGACGCACTGTGGATTTGGTTTACGTTATGAATTAAGCGAAATTCCAGTAGTTGGTACTGTAGCCAGCGGTGTGAAAGCAATCAACCTTCGTAAAGAAGATTTTGTTGCCGGAGCGATGGTTTACTCATTAGAACATAAAGTTGTTTCTGCTTTCCTTACAACACAGCGTGGGGCTGTAAAACGATTCAATGTATTAGAAATTTCGATGCTTACACGTGCAAAACGTGGACTTATGGTTTTACGTGAATTGAAAACAAAACCTCATCGTGTCGTATTCTTAGATGGAGAAATCACTTCAAATAGTGAATACACAATCATTGCTGGAAACGGCGAAACAAAAGTGGTTAGACCAATGGACTTAACACTTGTAGATCGTACAAGTAATGGATCTGCGCTTCTAGGGGATAACGACCAGGAAGTAAAAGCTGTTTTAGCGAACTTTGACTACAGTTCATTGAAAGAAAATTAAATTTTATAAAGAAAAGGACTTCCATACTAATGGAAGTCCTTTTGGTTTAGAAGTTTATTTCTGATGAATACTGAGAAGCAGCGTTCCAAAGTAGGTATTCCGTTACGCCAGCTTCTTTTAGCGCTTGAATTTCCTTGCTGATAATATCCGCGGTGTAGAGTTGATAATTTCCTTCACCAAGAAAATCTGCAGTGAACGCTTGAATCCAAGGCCTTGAAATTGGAGAAGGGTTTAATGTTTTTATATATCCTTTTTCAATCACCATATAGCGTTTAACGATTTCATATGGATTTTTATCAGGATCCTTTACATCTAAAGCATAATTCACCCAATGGCTTGGAAAAATCATAGGAGAGATGACATCTACTTTATCAGCAATATTGACAAATTTTTGTCCAATACCACCAATTTTTGATTCAGTAATCGCGTGTGCTAAGATGTCAGCTGAAAGATGTACACCATATGGTTGAAGTTTTTCTCGAATAAATGCAACAAAGTCTGTAATCGCAGCAATACGGGCTTCATCATCATCTTTAATATGAGCATAATCACCTTTATCATAGACTAAGTCTTCCGAAACAGTTTCGAACCCAAGTGGGAAACGAACGTAATCTAATTGAATATCTTTAAATCCCGCTTTAGCAGCACCAATTGCAATTTCTGCAATGTATTCCCAGTTTTCTTTAAGAAAAGGATTCAGGAACGTTTCTCCGTCATCTGTATACCATAGCTGGCCTAAAGCATTTCTAAAGGAACGTTCAGGATTCTCTTTTGGAACAAATCGGTCTCCAAAACATACAATACGAGCAATTGGATAAATTTGTTCCTTTTCTAGTCGCTTAAGAAGAGCAGTAGTATCTGGTACTTCATTGACAGTATGCTTCTTCACTTGTTGATTATCAGTCTCCAGAGGCATTGTAATTTGTCCATATCCATCACGGACATCAATTACAAGAGAGTTAATGGGAGTAGACTTAACGAACTGAATCATATTTTCCAAGTCTTGTCCTTTGGCACGAAACGCCTGTAAATAAATCCCCTTAACGCCATCTTCAGGATATGGAATAGAAATGCCTGAATCATAAATATGTTCCTGTGGTATATTTGCTGGAACTCGGAGTAAACTATTCGTTCTTACATTCAACTTACTATCAGCAGTATCTTGCGCATTTGCCACAGAGTGGAAAGCGAGTAGGGAACTAACAGACGCAACAGTGAGCATACTCGTTACTAAAGATTTTTTCTTCAACATCATTACTCACCCTTTCCGCTATTTGCCAAGCGAGCTTTTAGAATGCGAATTGGTCTATCTAGCTCACTGATTGGAGAATTTATTGCTTCTATAATTTGTTGACGCTCGTTAGCAGAATTATTTACTTCAATAATGAGCGCTTTTAATTCATCGCTTGTTTGTTTTCCACCTGATATGCTAACGAAAAACTCAGCTTCTTTTTCCAATTGTTTTTGAGACATTTCGGAGTAGTTCTTTAATTGAGAAACAATTGATTGCAGATTAGAAACTACAATTTGAATTTCTGCAGATGGAAGATTCTTATCCTTCAAGTTACTTAGTCTAGTCGCATCATCTGATAATACTTTGAGCGATTTTTGCATAGACTTCAACAATTGCTGACGTTCTTGAATGTTTGAGAATACTTTACCCGTTTTCTTAGCGTAAGACGTCATCGTGTAATCTTCATGGATATCCGCTTCCCAATCAGATTGTAATGAATTTTCTAACGCTTGAATGTCATTTAATTGTTGAACGACAACAGGTAAGGTATCTTGTACTTCTTGAACAGTAGATTCGGCACTTTTCTTTGTATTACCGCATGCTCCTAAAAATAAGAAACTCGCGCTAATCAAGAATACCTTGGCTGCGATTTTTTTCATATTACACTCCTTTAACAGTAATGCGTTTTCTTGTTGATATTATACGTGTATTTTGTTGTTTTTTCAATCTTTTGACTGATTTTTAGGACTTTATCCCCATTTTCAGTTAAATTTTACCCGTTTTTACCCCTTGAGTGGAAAAAAGTATTTCAATTTAACATCATTTTCAGTTCGTTGACTAACCTTTGACTTCTTTGTACAATACTATTATTGAAAAGAAATGGAGAGTCGATATGTTTTTATATTTAATATTAAGCGCTGTACTAATTATTGCAGATCAACTAGTGAAATTATGGATTGTAAATAACTTTAACTTGCATGATGGAATGCAGTTTATCAATGGAATTGTGAGCCTATTATATGTTCGAAATACTGGAGCAGCTTGGGGAATGTTCGAAGGGAAGATGGTTTTCTTTTATGCAATCACTACAGTAGCAGTTGGAACACTTTTATATTTGATGTTTAAAGAAAAAGGAAAATCCAAATGGTTATTAACAGCTTACTCTTTCATTTTAGCTGGGGCTGTAGGAAACTTTATCGATCGTATCCGATTAGGGTATGTTGTCGATATGTTTAAGTTTGAATTTATCGATTTTCCAATCTTTAATGTTGCAGACATTTGTTTAACCTTCGGAGTAATCTTCTTATTCTATTATGTTATTTTTAAGGAACAATCAAAATAGGAGAGCACTATGACATCAGTATTAAAAAAATTAAAACTTGAATTAGAAAAGACTGAACGATTAGACAAAGTGTTAACTGGCGAGCTTGGTCTAAGTAGAACTACCATTCAAAGTTGGCTAAAAGCTGGACTTATTTCAGTTAATGGAGAAGTCGTGAAATCAAATTATAAAGCACAATCTGGGGATGAAGTTACAATTCTTCGGAAAGAGGAAGAAGTTATTACAATTCAACCAGAGAATATTCCACTTGATATCGTTTTTGAAGATGACTCATTAATTGTAGTCAATAAACCAAGTGGTATGGTCGTTCATCCGTCTAAAGGACATTACAGTGGAACGTTAGTAAACGCATTGTTATATCATTCAAATAGCTTATCAGATAGCACGAGCGAAGAAATCTATCGTCCAGGATTAGTCCATCGCATTGATAAAGATACAAGTGGCTTATTAGTCATTGCTAAAAATAATGATGTGCACCAAAAATTGGCTGAGCAGATTGCTGAAAATAAGATGAACCGTGAGTATATTGCCATTGTGGATGGGCACTTTGCACATGAAACGGGTGTTGTTGATGCACCATTATCTCGTCATCAAACGAATCGCTTAAAAAGAGTCGTGGAAAAAGGAGGAAAGAATGCTATTACGCATTTTGAAGTTTTAGATTCTTTTTCAAACTATTCACTCGTATCTTGTCGCCTAGAAACTGGACGAACTCATCAAATCAGAGCACATATGGAATTTATTAAACATCCGATTGTAAATGATCCGTTGTATCATCCAAAAGGGAAAAACGCAACAGAATTTGGTCAATTTCTACACGCAAGAACACTTAGCTTCACTCACCCATTAACAGGAGAAACGCTAAACTTCCAAGTGGAACCACCAAAAGAATTCGCGGAGTTTATTCAATTGAATAAAGGACACTTTGAAGACTAGAGGTGAAATTAATGAAACAAGTCAGAATTATGGATGAAGGTGCTATTAGTAGAGCATTAACCAGAATTTCATATGAAATTATCGAGCAACAAAAGGACGTTTCGAATTTAGTGATACTTGGTATTAAAACAAGAGGAATCACTTTAGCGAAACGCATCGCTGAGAAAATCTCTTCTTTAGAAAAGATTAAAGTACCTGTTGGCGAAATAGATATTACATTATACCGAGATGATCGGCATGATTTTGAGAATGAAGAGGCGCCTGTATTAAATGGAACGTCTATACCTTTTAATATCAAAGGAAAGCAAGTGGTCTTAGTGGATGATGTTTTGTTTACAGGGAGAACGGTAAGAGCTGCCTTAGATGCAATTATGGATATCGACAGACCTAAGCGAATTAGTTTAGCAATTCTTATCAATCGAGGTCATAGAGAACTTCCAATTCGTCCAGATTTTATCGGGAAAAATGTACCTACTTCTTTAGAGGAAGTTATCCATGTTCATTTACTGGAGGATGACGCTTCTGAAGAGGTCATTATTGAAAATGAGTAATATTATTACCTTCTCTTTATTGAGAGGGTATTTTTATTTTATAATCGTAAACGATCAAAACAGATATTTTCGTAGTATTAATAATATAATTTTATGAATTCTTCCTATATACATAACCATATTGCTTATTTCCAAACGTTCGTAAAGTAAACGCAAACAATCATAAAACTGATTATTCGATTACTTGTTTGTAAACGGTTGTAACAAAAAAATGTTTATACTATACTAATACCATGAATTGGTACCGTAACTTTTTAAATGATCATTTTCGTAAGACGTTATGATTTTATGATTGTTTAAAGCAAGACAGAAAAGGAGAATGACGAAATGGCAATTCCTAATTTACAAGTTGCTTTAGACCACAACCGTATTGAAGATGCATTAAAAGATGCTCTTGCGGTTGGAAACGAAGTAGACATTATTGAAGCAGGAACGATTTTACTTTTAAACGAAGGGGACAAAGCGATTAAATGCTTACGTAGTGCTTTCCCAGATAAAGTAATCATTGCTGATACAAAATGTGCTGACGCTGGTACAACTGTTGCTAAAAATGTTGCCCTCGCTGGAGCAGACTGGATGACAGTAATTTGCTGCGCAACAATTCCAACTATGGAAGCCGCAAACAAAGAAGTGAAGTCTTTACAAGTAGAATTATACGGAGATTGGACTTTCGAACAAGCACAACAATGGAGAGACGCTGGTATTGACCAAGCAATCTTCCACCAAAGCCGTGATGCTCTATTTGCAGGAGCTACTTGGACTGAATCTGATTTAAACAAAATCCGTCGTTTAATCGACATGGGATTCAAAGTTTCAGCTACAGGCGGATTAACAAAAGACACATTAAAAGTGTTTGAAGGAATTCCAATTTATACATTCATCGCAGGCCGCGGAATTTACGCTACTGAAAATCCAGCGCAATCTGCTCGTGAATTTAAAGAAGAAATCAAACGTATTTGGGGATAATCCCAAGGAGGAATAATAATGGCAAATATCAAAGATGTAACAAAAGAATCTTGGATTTTATCAACTTTTCCAGAATGGGGAACTTGGTTAAATGAAGAAATCGAACGTGAAGAAGTGAAACCAGGAACATTCGCTATGTGGTGGTTAGGATGTACAGGTATCTGGTTAAAATCAGAAAAAAATACAAACATCTTATGTGACTTATGGTGTGGAACTGGTAAACGTAGCCACGGTAATGGAAAAATGAAAACTGGTCACCAAATGCAACGTATGAGTGGTTGCCAAAACTTACAACCAAACTTACGTACACAACCATTTGTAATCGATCCATTCGAAGTGAAAAATGTTGATGCTTTAGTAGTAACTCATATTCACTCAGATCACTTAGACATTAATACAGCTGCAGCAGTTGCTAACAACTGTCCAGAAGCTAAATTCGTAGGACCTCAAGAAGTAGTAAACACTTGGTTAGGTTGGGGAGTTCCTACTGAACGTACAATCGTTGTACACCCAGGAGACTCAGTTAAAATCAAAGACATCGAAATCGTTGCTTTAGAAGCATTTGATCGTACAGCTTTAGTTACAGCTAAAGACGGTGAAGTTCTTAAAGGTAAAATGCCTCAAGACATGGACGAAATCGCTGTTAACTACTTATTCAAAACTAGTGGTGGTAACTTATATCACGCAGGAGATTCTCACTACTCAAACATGTTTGCTAAACATGGGAACGAACATGAAATCGATGTGTGCTTAGGTGCTTACGGTGAAAACCCTCGTGGTATCACTGATAAAGTAACTTCAGTTGATATGTTACGTATGGCTGAATCATTAAACGCTAAAGTGGTTATCCCAGTTCACTATGACATTTGGGCGAACTTCCAAGCAGATCCAAAAGAAATTACAGAAATCTGGAAATTCAAGAAAGATCGCCTAGAATACAAATTCAAACCATTCATTTGGCAAGTAGGTGGTAAGTATACTTACCCAACTGACAAAGATAAATTAGAATTTAACTTCTACCGTGGATTTGACGATGTATTCTCTGTAGAGAATGACGTACCATTCCCATCATTCTTATAATATTGTCATTAAATTTGGAAAGCCTAGAGCTAACCCACTCTAGGCTTTATCCAAGCGTAATAATGAATACGATTTCTTAATAACACAAGGAGGAAAATATGTTAAGAGAAATTATCGAAAATGGACGCTTTTCGTTCCAAAAAGGTTCTCTATCATGGGAAGAAGCCATCAAAAAAGCTTGCCAACCTTTATTAGAACAAAAGATCATTGAACCTGAATACCCAGGTTACATTATTAGTAATGTTCATGAATTTGGACCTTACATCGTAATTGCGCCAGAGATTTGTATCCCTCACGCACAAGAAGGAAAAGGGGTAAATGATACTGCTGTAGCATTTATGAACATTGAAGAAGCTGTGGATTTTGGACCAGGTGCTGACTACCAACCACATTTATTCTTCGTTTTAGCATCAACTGATAATGAAAAACACTTAAATAACTTATCAGAGTTAGTGACATTATTAGATGATGAATCAATTATTAATGCGTTTGTTGAAGCGCGCTCAAAAGAGGATTTAGAAAATATCTTAAAAGGAATAGGTGAATAATAATGGAATTTTTATTCAGTTTTTGGCAATTCTTCTATGCTAACATTTTTACTAAACCACAATACTTTGTTGGTTTAATCGTTTTAGTTGGTTATTTACTATTGGGTCGTAAATGGTACGATGCATTAGCAGGTTTTATTAAAGCAGTTGTAGGTTACATGATCTTAAACGTAGCTGCTGGTGGATTAGTTTCAAACTTCCGTCCAGTATTAGCAGCATTAGGGGATCGTTTTGGATTACAAGCTGCCGTTATTGACCCATACTTTGGTCAAGCTGCTGCAGAAGCTGCATTAAAATCAGCTGGTCATGCAACAGGTTTAACAGTACAAGTATTATTAGTAGCTTTCTTAACGAACTTAGTATTAGTTATCTTCCGAAAATTAACTAAAGTTCGTACAGTATTCATCACTGGTCACATCATGGTGCAACAATCTGCTACAGCAACTTGGTTAATGGCTTTAGCTTTAGGGGAAAATGTTAACCAATTACAATTTGTAATCTTATTAGGTATTGTATTAGGTGTATATTGGGCAGTAGCTGCAAACTTAACTGTAGAAGCTACTCAAGAATTAACAGAAGGCGGCGGATTTGCAATTGGTCACCAACAAATGTTTGGGGTTTGGTTAGTTGACAAATTAGCTCCTAAATTCTCAGGTAAAAACGATAAGAAGATTGAAGATCTTGAATTACCAGGTTTCTTATCAATCTTCAAAGAATCAATCGTTGCAACATCAATCTTAATGATCGTTTTCTTCGGTGCAATCTTATTAGTATTAGGTAAAGACTACTTAGTAGGCGTAAATGGACAAGAATTAACAGTTGCTGCTTCTAAATTCAAAATGACTACATTAAAGGGAACAGACGACTTCTTCTTCTACATTTTACAAACTGCATTAACATTCACTGTTTATGTTCAAATCTTACAATTAGGGGTTCGTTTATTCGTTGCTGAGTTATCAGAAGCGTTCCAAGGTATCTCTAACAAATTATTACCAGGTTCTATGCCAGCGGTTGACTGTGCTGCAGTTTACGGATTTGGTTCTCCAAACGCTGTAACAGTTGGTTTCTTATTCGGGGTATTAGGACAAATCGTGGCAATCTTAGGATTAATCGTGTTCAAATCACCAGTATTAATCATCACTGGATTCGTACCAGTATTCTTCGATAACGCTACATTCGCAGTATACGCTAACCATAAAGGTGGTTTACGTGCTGCTTCAATCCTTTCATTCTTATCAGGTTTAATCCAAGTATTAGGTGGAGCTATCGCAGCAGGTGCGTTTGGTTTAGCTGCATACGGTGGATGGCATGGTAACTTTGACTGGGATACAATTTGGGTTGGTTTCGGATTCTTAATGCAAAACTTCCAATACATTGGTTTAGGAATTGTGTTAATTATTCTTTTAGCAATCCCTCAATTACAATACAGCAAAAACAAAGAACATTACTTCACTATTGCTGAAGACTATGAAACATATTTAGAGTCTAAGCAAAACTAATTTAATTAAGTAAAAGAATATAGTAAAATTAGGGTATCGGGTAGTGTTTTCTATCCGATACTCTAGCAATATAAGGAGATGTAAATTATGAAAGTATTAGCAGCATGTGGAAGCGGAATGGGTTCAAGCCAAATTATCAAAATGAAATTAACAAATGTATTTAGAAAATTGAATATTCCTTTAGAAGTTCATCACTGTGCAGTTTCTGAAGCAAAATCTTCAGCAAAAAACTATGATTTAGTTGTTATTTCATCAGCTTTATTAGAAGTATTTGATGGATTAGACTTACCAAACACAAAAATCGTAGGCTTACAAAACTTATTATCTGAAAAAGAAATGACTGAAAAAATTTCTGAAGCTTTAGGCCTATAAGAAGGGATTCTACAATGGCATACGAACAATTAAAAGAACGTGTATTAAAAGCAAATTTAGAGTTACCAAAACATGGATTAGTTATTTTTACATGGGGTAACGTTTCAGAGTACGACCGTGAAGCAGGGGTTATCGCAATCAAACCTTCAGGCGTTGACTATGATAAACTAACTGCTGATGATATCGTAATTGTGGATATCGACGGTAATAAAGTAGAAGGAACTCTAAAACCTTCTTCTGACTTAGATACTCACTTAGAAATTTACCGTAATTTTAAAGATGTAAATGGGGTAGTACATACTCACTCTCTATGGGCAACTACAATGGCTCAACAAGGACAAGAAATTCCTGCATTCGGAACAACACAAGGAGACTACTTCTACGGAACAATCCCTTGTACTAGAGAAATGACAGAAGCAGAAATTAAAGGTGCTTATGAGTTAGAAACAGGTAAAGTAATCGTTGAAACTTTCAAAGATAAAGATCCAAATGCGATTCCAGCTGTTTTAGTATTTAATCATGGACCATTTGCATGGGGTAAAGACGCAATGGATGCGGTACACAACATTACTGTATTAGAATACGTTGCAAACATGGCTTGGCATAACTTTGCTTTAAACCCAAATATGAAGCCAATGTCACAAACAATTTTAGATAAACACTATTTAAGAAAACATGGAGCGAATGCTTACTATGGACAATAAAAAGTTTTATGAACTTGGTTTGTATGAAAAATCAATGCCAAACACACTTAGTTTTAGAGAAAAGTTAGAAACTGTTAAAGCAACTGGATTTGACTTTTTAGAAATCAGTATCGATGAAACTGATGAAAAATTAAGTCGTCTAGAATGGACAAAGGAAGAACGCCAACAGTTAGTGAACGACATGTTCGAAACTAGAGTTCCAATCCGTTCAATGTGCTTAAGTGGCCATCGTAAATATCCATTTGGTTCGCACGATGAAGCAATTCGCGCACGTAGTCTAGAAATCATGGAAAAAGCGATTCAATTAGCAGACGATTTAGGTGTCCGAGTGATCCAATTAGCTGGATACGATGTTTACTATGAAGAAGGAGATGCAGTAACACTTGATTACTTCATCCAAAACCTTAAGAAAGCTACTGAAATGGCTTCTCAAAAAGGAATTCTTCTTGGTTTTGAAACAATGGAAACTCCATTCATGAACACTGTTGAGAAATCAATGCGTTTCGTTGAATTAGTGAAATCTCCATACTTACAAGTATATCCAGACTCAGGTAACTTAATGAACGCATCATTAGAACCTGGTGCAAAAAATGTTTACGAAGATATCGAATTAGGAAGAGGGCATATTGTTGCAGCTCACTTAAAAGAAACGATTCCTGGACATTACCGTGAAATTCCATTTGGTACTGGTCAAATCGATTTCAAACGTATGGTCGATACATTCTTATCAATCGGAGTAAATCGTTTCACCGGTGAATTCTGGTATGTAGGTCAAGAAAACTGGTTAGAAGACATTAAGTTTGCAAACCAATTCTTAAGATCACATTTCCCAAATAAATAGTTCCTTCGAAACCTTCCTATATTTAGGGAGGTTTCTTTTTTTTACCTTAACCAACGAACGTTCGTATTTTAAAGTTCGTATGTTATGCGTTTTCAATGATTTTAATTGAATATTATTTTGAAAATAGTATGAAAAACTTTATTTTTAATAATATTTCTGTTGTAATTTACGGATATGTCTTGTAATATAGTAAGAGGGGTTAAGGAATTCTTAATTTCTAATAACAAAACGTATCTTAGGAGGATATATTTTTATGAAAAAGTCTTTTTGGTCTAAATTAGCAATTGGTTTATCATCATTAGCTTTATTAGCAGGATGTTCTAGTAATTCAGGTTCAGACACAAATCAAAGCCAAAGCCAAAATGCTTCGAAAACAATCGAAACTTTAAAAATCGCTTTTGTACCATCTCGTGATCCTGAAACAATTGTGACAACAACAGAACCATTAAAAGAACTACTAAAGAAAGAACTAGCGAAAGAAGGCTACGATGTTAAAAATGTTGATATCTCTGTAGGTACAAGTTTTGACGCTGTAGGTGAAGCATTAGCATCAGGTAGTGCAGATATTGGTTTCTTACCTGGTGGGACTTATGTATTGTATGACAAAGAAGTTGATGTATTATTAACAGCTACTCGTGATAATTTATTAAAAGACTCTACTAATCCAAAAGATTGGAATGATGGAAAAGAAACAGGTCGTGGAACTGAACAAGCTACATCCTATAAAGGATTAGTTATTGCTGGCCCTACTGAAAAAGGGAAGGAATTAGCTGCGAAAATCAATAGTGGTCAAGAATTGACTTGGGAAGAGTTAAATTCTGCTAAATGGGGAGTATTAGGAACTTCATCATCATCAGGTTATATTTACCCAACATTATGGTTACAAGAAAAGTATGGGAAAGGAATTTCTGACTTACAAAATGTTGTTCAATCAGACTCTTACGCAAGTTCAGCAGCACGTTTAGCTTCTGGTCAAATTGATATCATGGTTGGTTACGCTGACGTTCGTAACGATTACGCTAAAAAATGGACTAGTGATTATGGTCGTTCAGAAGATATCTTCAAAGAAACGAACGTTATCGGTGTAACTCCAGATATTTACAATGACACAATTTCAGTAAGTAAATCTTCTCCAATTGTAGATGACGCATTTAAAGAAGCGTTCGCTAATGCAATGATGAATATTGCTAAAACAGATGAAGGTAAAGAAATTATCAAAATTTACTCTCATAAAGGCTATAAGAAAGCAAATGCTAGCGACTACGATAAAGAACGTGAAGCACAAAAATTACTTAAAAAATTAAAATCAGGTAACTAATAAATTTGAGTTGAAGATCAAATGAGGGTTAGGAAATTTATCCTGACCCTTTTTTGAGAGAGAGGCAAGAAAAATGATTAAATTCGAAAACGTATCTAAAACTTATCCAAATGGGGTTAAAGGTCTTAAAAATATTAACTTAGAAATTGAACAAGGGGAGTTTGTTTCTATTATTGGTCTTTCAGGTGCTGGGAAGTCTACGCTTATTCGCACAATTAACAGAATGCTGGATATCAGTGAAGGAAAATTAACGGTTGACGGGACTGATGTAAGTAAACTAAAAGGTAAATCTTTACGTAAATTCCGCAGAAATAAAGTAGGGATGATTTTCCAATCTTTTAACTTAGTAACTAGAACAACGGTTATTAAAAACGTATTGACGTCTATCGTACCAGATATTCCATTCTTCCGTTCGTTATTTGGAATTTATACCAAAAAAGAAAAATTACATGCATTAGAAGCCTTAGATAAAGTTGGAATTGTTGATAAAGCCTTTATTCGTGCGGACCAATTATCCGGTGGGCAACAACAACGTGTGGCTTTAGCTCGTACATTAGCACAAAATCCAGAAATTATTCTTGCGGATGAACCAGTTGCGGCACTGGACCCAGTCACAGCAAAACGAGTGATGGAAGACTTCAAACGTATTAACAAAGACATGAATATTTCTATTCTTTTAAACATTCACCATGTAGAGTTAGCGCTTGAGTATGCTGATCGTATCTTAGGAATTAGAGATGGCGAAATTGTGTATGATGGTCCAAGTTCTGAAGTGACTCCTGAAGTTTTAGATTTAATCTACAAAGGAAAGGTGGAGGGGTTGAATGAAGCTAAGTAAACTCTTCGCACCAAAAGAATATACACTAGAAAACGGAACTACCGTAAGAGAACCACGCTCGAAAGCGATTATTATTACGATTCTGCTTCTTGTGGCAATGTATTACGCTGGTAAAGTAACGGGATTTAACTTAAAAACGCTTATGCAACGTGGTGGACAATTCTTTGTAATGATTGGTAGAATGTTCCCACCAAACTGGGAATACTCTAGTTCAATTTGGTCACCATTAATCGATACGATTAAAATGTCCTTATTGGGGTCTTTATTAGGATCGATTTTAGTAATTCCTTTTGCGATTATTGCATCTAGCAACATTGTAAAAAATAAGTTTGTAATTAGTTTAAGTCGTTTATTTTTAAGTGTTGTTCGAACATTACCAACACTAGTAACCGCATTAATTGCTACATATATATTCGGTTTAGGAACACTCGCAGGTACGTTTGCGATTGCAACCTATACATTCGCTTATTGTGGAAAACAACTATACGAGCAAATCGAAACGGTTGATATGGGAGCTTTCGAAGCTGCTGAAGCTTTGGGTGCTACTAAAGGGAAAGCCTTCTCAAGTGCTATCATTCCGCAAATCTTACCAGGTTATTTAGCTTCTTCTTTATATTGTTTTGAAGGGAATGTGAGATACGCTTCTATTCTTGGTTATGTAGGTGCTGGTGGTATCGGTATTATTTTAAATGAAAACTTAGGTTGGCGTGAATATAGCAACGTCGGGATGATTTTAGTGATTCTATTCTTAACTGTAGTCATAATCGAAAGCGTTAGTTATTATTTACGTACTAAATTAGCGTAGGAGGGGACTTAAATGAATGAAGCAGTTTTAAATCAATATCAAAAAGCTCCTCGTACTTGGATTGTAAAATTAATGGTTGTTTTAATTCTTGTAACGCTTGTTGCATGGTCTGGTACGACTATTGAATTAAGTAAAATTCCTGAGAATGGCGCTGAAATCTCAAAGAACATTATTAAAGGGATTTTTTCTCCGGATACAACACTCTTATTTGACACTTCCAACAAAGGTGTAGCGTATCTTCTGCTAGAAACCATCTGTATTGCTTTTCTAGGAACTTTAGTAGGATCAATTCTAGCAATTCCATTTGCTTTCTTGTCTTCAACAAATATCGTTCCAAAGCCGGTAGCGTTAGTTTTCCGTACTTTAATTATGGCAATCCGAACAGTTCCAACATTAATTTACGGATTAATGTTCATCCGGGTAACAGGTCCTGGAGCATTTACAGGGCTTTTAACAATGTCTGTAGCATCCATCGGGATGATTTCAAAATTGTATATCGAAGCAATTGAAGACTTAGATTACAAGATTTTAGAGTCATTAGATGCTAGCGGATGTAATTTGTACCAAAAAATCCGATTTGGCATCTTGCCTCAATTAATTCCGTCTTTCATTTCAACGGTTATTTATCGTTTTGATATGAACTTAAGAGATGCGACGGTTTTAGGGATGGTAGGTGCAGGTGGTATCGGTTCTCCTTTAATGTTTGCGATGAGCGCTTATAAATGGAATGAAGTAGGGGCCATTCTTTGCGGATTAATCATTTTAGTATTATTCATTGAATTTGTATCTACTAAAATTCGTACACGTTTAGCACGCGGTTAAATTTCATCAAATAAACAACAAAAAACGACTTACAGAGCATTTCTGTAAGTCGTTTTCTTTTATAAAGATGGTTCTATAATTTTTAGGGTTGATGGAAATTTT
>NZ_KV790856.1:0-66100 GCF_001807725.1 Granulicatella sp. HMSC31F03
GAAAATTTCCATCAACCCTAAAAATTATAGAACCGTGATAATCTTCTTTTTATTTAGCCTTCTACCTTTTTTATATGCCATATATCTTTCGCATACTCTTCCACAGAACGATCTGCTGAAAATATTCCAGCGTTTGCAATGTTTGCTAGACTCATCTTCATCCATTTATTGGAATCATTATAGGCTTTTTCAATACGTTCTTGTGCTTCAACATAGCTATCAAAATCTGCAAGACACATATAATGATCTTGAGTTAATAAATAATCCACGATGAAGTTGAAATTCATTCCACCAACCGTCATTGTACGGATGAAATCAAGAACTGTCTTAATCTTAGGTGAACGATTATAGTACTCCCATGGTTTATAACCTTGAGCATATAACGCTTCTACCTCTTCTGTTTCTAGCCCGAAAATCACGATATTGTCTTCTCCTACAGCTTCGTAGATTTCAACGTTCGCTCCGTCCATTGTACCAAGAGTCACTGCACCATTTAACATTAATTTCATATTACCTGTACCACTAGCTTCTTTACCTGCTTGAGAAATTTGTTCACTGACATCCGCAGCTGGCAAAATGATTTCTGCTAACGTTACTTTGTAGTCTGGAATAAATACTACCTTAATATACTCACGCACTAATTCATCACTTTCAACCATTTGAGAAATCGAGTGAATAAATTTAATAATGTTTTTCGCCATTTGATATCCTGAAGAAGCTTTCGCAGCAAAGATAAATGTGCGTGGTGTCGGACGTAATCCGCTGTATTTAATCTCATGGTAAAGATACACAATGTGCAAAGCATTTAATAATTGACGTTTGTATTCATGTAATCTCTTCACCTGTACGTCAAAGATTGAATGAGGATTTACTGAAATCGCAAGAGTTTCGCGAATATAGTCTGCTAACTGCTCTTTTTTCTTTAGTTTAATTTCTCTAAGTGCCTCTAAAACATTTTCGTCATCCTTATAGGCATTCAATTTAGAAATGCCAGAAAGATCTTTAATAAAATCATTTCCAATTAATTGTTCTAAATAAGAGGCTAGCTCCGGATTGGCTTGTCCTAACCAACGTCGATGAGCTATACCATTCGTCACATTTCCAAATTTCCCTGGATATAATTCGTTGAATGCTTTAAAAGTATCACGAACAAGAATATCACTATGCAGTTTTGATACCCCGTTTACATAATGACTACCCACAATTGAAAGATTTGCCATCTTAATCATATCGTCATAAATAATCGCTGTATCCCTTAAGGTATATTCTTTTCCTTGTTCTATTACCCATAAACAGAATCGTCTATTAATTTCTTCAATAATAGAATAAATACGAGGAAGAATTGGTTGGAATAATGAAACTGCCCATTTTTCCAAAGCTTCTGCCATAATCGTGTGGTTTGTATAAGCAAATGTTTTTGTCGTAATTTTCCATGCTTTGTCCCAATCATATCCATATTCATCCACTAATAAGCGCATTAATTCAGCAACACCCATAGCAGGATGGGTATCATTAATATGAAGCGCAACGTGTTCAGAAAAGTTTTCTAATGTACCAAATTCATGGTAATGGTTCTTCACTAATTGTTGTAATGAAGCACTAATAAAGAAGTATTGTTGTTTAATTCGTAACTCTTTACCCTCGTTAGTAACGTCGGCTGGATATAATAATTTAGAAATAGAAGACGCAATTGCTTCAGCCTCTGATGATTTAGTATATTCACCACGTTCAAACAGCTTCATGTTGAAGCCAGTTTTGGCTTTTGCTTCCCATAGACGTAGTGTATTTACTGCAGAAGCGTCATATCCTGAAATCAATAAATCATAAGGTTCTGCTTGGATAGAGGTGTAATTTTTATGGATTACTTTTAAACCCGTATCTGTCATCACTTGTTCTAATTCCCCATAGAAACGGACCTCTACTTCTTCATCATGACGGTAAACTAGACCATACTTTCCTAAATCTAACCATTGATCTGGAAACTCTTGTTGCCAACCATTAGTAATAACTTGCTTAAAGATACCATATTCATAGAGAATAGAGAATCCTGTTACTGGATACTCATTACTTGTTAATGCATCTAAATAACAAGCAGCAAGTCTTCCAAGACCACCATTTCCAAGTCCTGGGTCTGGTTCCATATTATAGATTTCATTTAATGAAAAGTTATTTTCTTTCAAATAATCTTTTGCTTCTGATTCAAGTCCTAAATTAAACAAATTATTTCGCAAAGTACGGCCAACTAAAAATTCCATTGACATATAATAGGCACGTTTCTGACGAGTTTGTTTTAAAGTTTGTTCATAACTAAATTTCTTTTCCATTAAAATATCTCGAACAGATCTCATTAATGCTTCATAGACTTGACGCTTGCTTGCGTTCGAAATAGTGACCCCAAATTGATTTTTCAACGAATTATCAACACGACTTACTAAGCTCTTATCAACCATTTATTTTCCTCTTTCTTATTACAGCACTTCATGATACAACGACAAATATTGTTTAGCAGATTTTTCCCAGCTAACATCTTTATTGAGATTATTTTGGATAATTTGATTCCATTCACCAGGTGATTGATAGAAACAAGTTACTGCACGATAAATTGCATCCATCATATCTCCCGATTGGAAACTTTCAAACGTGAATCCATTTCCTTCTACTCCAGTAAAAGGAATTACGGTGTCTCGCAATCCACCTACACGATGTACCACAGGGACTGTACCATATCTCATTGAGATTAATTGTGACAAACCACAAGGCTCGGTTTTAGAAGGCATTAGGAAAATATCGCTGGAAGCATATATTTTTGCGGACATTTCATTAGAAAATAGAAGAATGCTGCGAACTCGATCATGGCGATAATTTTCTAGAGAACGTAAAGCACTTTCATAATGAGCATCTCCGGTTCCTAACACAACTAACTGTGCTCCAGTTCTTAAAATATCCTCGCTAGCCTGTAATAGCAAATCAATTCCTTTTTGATGAGTTAATCTTGTTACCATACCAATTAATGGAATATCCTCGCTTACTTCTAATCCTAACTCTTTTTGAAGTTCTAGCTTATTCTTTACTTTATCTTCAAAAGTATGAATATCATAGTTAATAGGAATAATCGGATCCGTTTTAGGATTAAATTTTTCAATATCAATCCCGTTTAAAATCCCTTTTAATTTTCCTTGTTCAACAATCAAAATTTTATCTAATCCGTATGAAAAATAAGGATCTAAAATCTCACGAGCATAGGTTTCGCTAACAGTATTGATACGATCTGCGAGTTGAATAGCACCTTTTAATAAATTTAAATCACCATTATAAATTAACGCATCGAAATATTTATTATCTAGCCCAAATAGATTTCCCATTTCATACGGGTTAAATCGTCCTTGAAACTCAATATTATGAATCGAAAGAACGCTTTTCATATTTTTATAGAAATCTGCTTCTCTACTCTTCAACACATCTAAATAAATGACAGAAAGAGCCGTATGCCAATCGTTTACGTTAACAATGTCTGGTTTAAAGTCAACACCAGGTAAAATCTCAAGAGCAGCTTTGGAAAAGAAAGCAAATCTCTCACCGTCATCGGCTTGTCCATAAATACTCTCTCTCTTAAAGTACTGTTCATTATCAATAAAATAAAACGGAACGCCGTCAACTACAGTTTCAAATATTCCACAATATAAGTGTCTCCAACCTAAATCAACAAACTGATATCCACTATATTTTAATCCAAATCGTTCACGATCAATGCTAGAATATAGGGGCAATACTACTCGAGCATCTATTCCCAGTTCACGAAGCGCCTTCGGTAGAGAGCCAATAACATCTCCTAAACCTCCAACTTTCACGAAAGGAGCTGCCTCAGCTGCAATAAAACATACTTTCATACTCTCTCTCCTTTAAATTATTCTGGCTTCATTATACCTTTAAAATCTGAAAAGAACTAGCCTCTTATATAAAAATTTTAATATAAAAAAGTCTAAGACAAAATAGTCTTAGACTTTCTAAATTCATTAAATTTCAGGATAGATATCTTCTACAGATTTTTCAGGATCAATTACAATAAATAAGTTTCCGTGAGATCCAATAGCTGAACTTTGGAATTTGTTGTCATTTCCATCTTCATCTACAGGGCTGTATGGGAAATAAACGCGGTCAGTTTCAACAACTACGTCTGATTTTGGATGATTTCCATCTAAATATAAAATATCCATTAATTCAATATCGCTATATTTTTTAACACGTTCGAACATACCTAATTCTAATCCACCTAAGTTAATGTCTTCAGACATTACGTGGTCAGCTTCTGGTAAGATTTCAATACGTAATGATTCACATGGGTGAATTTCTTGGAATTCTCCACCGTTAATACGTCCAAATGAAGTTGTAACTTTTTTAATCCATAAGTCACCAATCAAACGGCGATTAATCGTCCATGTTTCTCCATTTCTAAATACAAATCGTAAACCTGACATAACCTTTTTCATATAGGGTCACTCCTTAAAATATTATTGCTTACAAGATTAATTTTACCATTGAAACGCCTTTCATTCAAGACTTAATACTAATAAATGAAAAAATGAAATTGATTTCATAGCATTAATTTTCGAGAAAATGGTTCCTTATCCAATCAACAATTTCATGGTTTTCATTTTTTAATTCATCAGATAATATGGCCTTCTCAACTGCTTGAAGAACTTTCCCTATCTTTGGCCCCATTTTTTCAAGCTTTAATGCTTCTTTTACACCAAATCCATCTATCTGAATATCTTGCATAGAATGAATAGGTAAAGTTATATACACTTGAGTTAAGATATTATGATTTTCAGTTCTACCAAGTCCAGGGAGTAATCCTTCAATTTCAATAGCAATCCTTTCTGAACATTCGTATGCCATGAATGAATCCCACTCTTTATCTAAACGCTTAAGAAACGTTTGATATCCTATCAACGTCTCAGAAATTTGCTCATTTGAAGATTTCCAATTTTTTAATACTTTTTTTAGCTCGGAAGCACTTAATTGATTATAATACGCAAATAAAACCCACGCTTGAAGAATCGACATAGAATTCACTGGAAACTCTCCAATTTTTTTCAATGTTTCTCTAGAATTTGCAAAATCCGGACATGATTGATACAAATCTGATTCGATAAATGCAAGAAACGCATTGTTACGATGCAAACTAACAATCATTTTCTCAAATTCTACCTTCATTCGCTCCACCGCAACACGTTCTAAATTACTTTTCAGAACACGAATGGCATTAAACGTCTTCGATTCTATTGTAAAACCTAATTGACCTGCAAATCGTATAGCTCTCATCATTCGAAGCGCATCCTCATTAAAACGCTCCATAGGATTTCCAACACATCGAATGATAGAGTTTTCCAAGTCTTTAAGCCCATCAAAGTAATCGACAATTTCTTCTTGATCATTAATAGCTAATGCATTAATGGTAAAGTCCCGTCTCATTAAATCTTCTTCAAGACTTCTAACAAAGGTAACAGAATCCGGATGTCTAAAATCTTGATAAGTCCCTTCCGTTCTAAAGGTGGTAACCTCATAACTATCTTGATGATAAATGACTAGTACTGTACCATGTTCAATACCTACATCTACCGTATGGGAAAATAAAGATTTCACTTCTTCAGGTGTGGCACTTGTTGCTATATCTACATCAGAAATCTCTTTACCCAATACTAAATCTCGAACGGACCCTCCAACAAATACTGCTTCATGTCCAGCCTTCTTTAAGGTTTGTAAAACAGGTAAAGCTGCAACAAAAAGTGGAACCGATAGAATGTCAATTTTTCGATTAAATTTATTCATTTTCTAACTCCTTTAATCGATTTGTTAATTGCATAAAGAGTTCTGAGTCCATTTTTTCAAGTGCTTCATTGATTTCTAGTTTTAACTGCGAGATTTGAACTTCCTTTTGAATGGTTTGTAGTTCTTCTGTTACAGAATCTATTTCATCAAGTTCTGAAATGAAATACGGATTCTTTTCTAACACACCAAAACTTACCATACTTTTGTATGCATTTGGAAAATCAAGTTCAACGAAACAATCTTCTTTCCAATGAAGACGCATATCATGAAAAGCAACTTCTGGATTATCAAAAGAGGTCCCTTCTTTAAAAAATAAGAAGGATTCTTGAGCAGGTTTAATCGTTGAAAACAACATTCCTTTTGGAGTTGATTCTACATGTTCAACAAAATGAATTTGTTTCAATAATAATTCATGGTTTAAAAGATAATTCAAAATCCAAAGGGATTCTCTTCTTTTTAAAGAATGGTTCGAAATAAACCACGAAATAAACTTTTTCTTGGTTTCTAAACTTGGGTTAAACATTATACCACTCCTATTCTTCAAAAATAAATGAATAACGAATAAACTCTGGATTAAACGGATCTAATTTCAAAGCTTCTTGTAAAGCTACTTTTGCTTGTTCCTTTCTTCCTTCTTCAATCATAAATCGAATGTAATCTTCATAGAATTCTAAGGAACTTTCACCTGCTTCATAAGCTTTTTGATAGTTCGTAAATGCTTCACTGTACTCTTCCATTGCTTCATAAGTTTTCGCAAACAAGTAAAGAATAACAGCATCTTCTTTTGTTTCTAGGCTCTCTAGAAATGCAATACTTTCCTCATATTCTTCTTCCTCATTCAAAGCTTCAACATAGCTTGTCACATTGAGAATTGAATCATTATTTAAGTTTACGGCTTCTTTTAATTCAAGTAATCCTTCCTGTTGATTTCCTGTTGCAATTTCAATTTGTCCAAGAATACGATGTGCTTCATCGTTCAATTCATCAAAAGCAATCCATTTCTTAGCATAGGATTTTGCTTCCTCATCACGTTTTAAGATTAAGAGACATTGAATTACGTTTAGTGTCACTTCACTATTTTCAGGTTCACGTTCTAGAAGTTCCATATAGTACTCGAGAGATTTTTCGTAGTTGCCCTCAATAGACTCATACGAAGCCATTTGAGTGAGTAAATCACTTGATAGCCCGTCAATACTCTCTTCCCCAATAAATTGCTCTAAGGGCTCTTTATTTCCCATTCTCAAAGTTGCTTCAACGTACAATTCTTGTGCACGTTCCTCTTCCCCAGTTTCCTCTGGATTTTGCTTTAAGAAACGCTCTAAGAAAAAGGCGCTACGTTCGAAACTACCCGCTTCAAATAATAATGTTCCTAAGTAGAAATCAATGATAGCTTCATCCGGTTCCAAATCTTTTGCTTTTAAGAGTTTTTTCTCTGCTAAATCAAAGTCCCCTTCTTCACGATATGCTTCTGATTGTACCACCAATACACTTGGATAGTCTGGATCTGTTTCTGGAATATCATACAGAATCGATAACGCTTGGTCTGTTTCACCTTCAGCAACTAAAATTTCAGCTAGTAAAATCGTCCAAATCGCTTCATCTGGTTCAACTTCTGTAAGTCGTAACAAAGCCCTTTTTGCTTCTTCATAGAACCCGATGGATACAGAATATGTTGCCAAGTCCGCCATCTCTTGAAGGTCATTTTCTGGGTCAAAATGATCAAAAAATCGATGATAAGATTCATATACTTTTTCAATATCTTGTTCTTCTAAAGCTTGTTGTATGTCTTTAATTACTGTAGTCATAAATTCTCCTTGATATAATAAAAACTATTAATAAATATGTATATAATAAAAAATGGCATTATATAGAGATATCTCTAATATAACACCATTTAAAACTTCTTGCTAAGAAAATAGTTCAATTGAATTATTTTTTAACTGCATCTTTAAGAGCTTTACCAGCTTTGAATGCTGGAACTTTAGAAGCTTTGATTTTAATTTCTTTACCTGTTTGAGGGTTACGTCCTTTACGAGCAGCGCGTTCGCGAACTTCAAAGTTACCAAATCCGATAACTTGAACTTTTTCACCTGCTTTTAAAGCCTCTTGAATTGTTTCGAATAAAGCTTCAACTGTTGCTGAAACATCTTTCTTTGTTAATTGCGTTTTTTTAGCAACGCGATCTACTAATTCTGCTTTGTTAGCCATTTTAGTTTCACCTCCATCAAATAAGAATTTCTATCAGATTTTGTTGAGTGGTCCAACTAATCTGGAAATCTAAATAGTTTTGATTTCTTCTAAAGTATAACATTCTAAGAGAATAGTTTCAATGGTTTATATCGTCTTTTATAAGATAGATATGATTTTTTTTACTTTCTTTGACGGGTAATCATATGTATTGGAGTCCCTTCAAAACCGAAAGCAGAACGAATTCTATTTTCTAAGAACCGCTCGTATGAAAAATGCATCAATTCTACATCGTTAACAAAAGTAACAAACGTAGGTGGTTGAATCGCTACTTGTGTCATATAGTAAATTTTCAATCTGTTTCCTTTATCCGTTGGAGTTGGGTTCATGGCAATAGCATCCATCAATACATCGTTCAGCACTGAAGATGAAATTCGACGTGAACGAACTTCATGAATCTCTTTTAGAATTGGTGGGATTTTTGAGAGACGTTGTTTCGTTTTTGCAGATACAAAGATAATCGGAGCGTATGATAAATATAGGAATTCTTGACGAATCTTGTCCTCAAACTCTTTATACGTTGAATTATCTTTTTCAAGAGTATCCCATTTATTCACTAAAATAACGACACCTTTACCGGCTTCATGAGCGTATCCAGCAATCTTCTTATCTTGTTCTTGAATTCCTTCTTCGGCATTCAAGACCACACAAACAATATCGCTTCGTTCAATCGCTCTTAAGGCACGAAGAACACTATATTTTTCAGTGGATTCAAAGACACGACCTTTCTTACGAATACCGGCAGTATCAATCATCTTGAAGACAGTACCTTCTTCGTCTTCGAAAGTTGTATCGATGGCATCACGTGTCGTTCCTGCAACATTCGATACAATTACACGTTCTTCACCAAGCATCGCATTCACTAAACTCGATTTCCCTACGTTTGGACGTCCGATGAAACTAAACTTGATTACATCTTTATCCTCTTCGTCTCCTTTATCTTCAGGGAAAGCTTTAACAGCTGCATCTAATAAATCACCAAGACCTAAACCATGACTTCCTGAGATTGGAAATGGCTCGCCGCATCCTAACGCATAGAAATCAAAAATTTCTGAACGTAATTCTGGGTTATCCACTTTATTAACAGCAAGTAAAACTGGTTTATTTGTACGATAGAGTAATTTTGCAATGTGTTCGTCAGTCGTTGTCACGCCCTCTTTCACACTTGTAAGGAAGATAATCACATCTGCTTCTTCCATCGCAATCTCTGCTTGCATACGGATATTTGACATAAACGGTTCATCCGTAATATCAATTCCACCTGTATCAATAATATTAAATGAGTGACCTAACCACTCACCTTCAGAATAGATACGGTCACGAGTGACACCGGCAATATCTTCTACGATAGAGATACGTTCACCGACAATACGGTTAAAAATTGTAGACTTCCCAACATTTGGTCTTCCTACAACGGCAATAACTGGTGTTGACATACTATTCCTCCTTTTTCTCTAATTCTATCATAAAAATAGTCTGGAACCAGTCCAGACTATTTCCACTTAACTTTTATATGAATGTTATTCTTCAACTTTAAGTTCAGAAAGTTGATCACCTAAACGATCTGCTAAAGAGAATGAAACATCTTCTTCAGGTAATTCGTAGGTTTCTTCAACCACTTCTTCAACTTCTTCTTTTTCAGGTTTTGGAGCTTCTTGTAAAGCTTTAATACTTAAAGAAATACGTTGTTGTTCTGGATGAACTTCAAGAACTTTCACTTGAACCTCTTGACCTTCTTTAAGAACTTCGTGTGGTGTTGCAATATGTTGGTGAGCGATTTGAGAGATGTGAACTAACCCTTCTACTCCAGGGAATAATTCAACGAATGCTCCGAAAGTAGTTAGACGTTTTACTAAACCATCTAATACTGAACCAACTGCAGCACGTTCTTCAATGTTATCCCATGGTCCTGCTAATGTATCTTTGATTGATAATGATACACGTCCGCTTTCAGGATCTACAGAAATAACTTTTGCTTGAACTTCTTGGCCAACTTCTAATTTGTCGCTTGCTTTTGCAACATGTTCGTGAGAGATTTGTGAAATATGAACTAATCCGTCCACTCCACCTAAGTCGATAAACGCACCGAAGTTTGTTAATCGAGCAACTTTACCAGTCACTACAGAACCTTCTTGAATTGATTCAAATACAGCTGCACGCTTAGCTGCTTTTTCAGCTGCAACTAAGTTTTTACGTGATAAGATTAAACGATTTTCGCTTGGTTCGATTTCAACGATTTCAAAAGCTAATGTTTGGCCTTTGAATTGAGCTAAGTTATCAACATAGTGGTCTGATACCATAGAAGCTGGTACGAAAGCACGAACTCCTGCATCTACTACTAAACCACCTTTAACAGCATCCACAACTGGAGCTTCGATAATTTCTTTATTATCAAATTTAGCTTGAATTTCTTCCCAAACTTTACGTGCATCTACACGTTTTTTAGAAAGTAAGAAACTTCCATTTTCTTTATCTTTGATTTGTTTGATGACTACTAAATCAACAACATCTCCTACTGATAAAACGTCTTCTACACGTTCCACTGGTGATGTTGATAATTCATTGAAAGGAATAACCCCTTCAACACCTCCACCGATAATTCCGACGATGGCTTGTTTATCTTGTAGAGTTAATACTTCACCTTGTACTAAATCTCCGATTTGAATATCTTTAACGATATCTAGCGCATCTTGCATTGTTTGTAATTCTGACATGTGACTTCCTCCTAGCGCGACAATTCATACGAACGCAAAGTTTACTTTTTGTGTAAAATCAAACTTTTTATCCATTTACAATCATACCACTAAATGAAAACGAATTCTAGTGTTTTTGTGTAAAATCTGGTTAATTCGTTAACTTTTCTTGGATAAGATTCGTGATTTTAGAAACAACTTCTTGAATTGATAGGCTTGTTGTATCGATTTCAATTGCATCATCCGCTTTTTTCAAAGGAGACTCTTTGCGAGTACTGTCTAAATAGTCACGGTGAGCAATTTCTTCTTCTAATTTTTCAAGAGATAATTCGATACCCTTCTCTTGGTTTTCTTTGAAACGGCGCAATGCACGTTCTTTAACTGAAGCTACTAAGAAAATTTTCAATTCAGCATTTGGAAGTACTACAGTTCCAATATCCCGCCCATCCATAATAATGGAGTGATTTTCGGCAATTTCCCTTTGCATTTGAACAAGTTTTGCTCTTACTGATTTAATCGCTGAAACTTCAGAGACATTTCTTGTGACTTCTAGATCACGAATTTCATGTGTAACATCTTGCCCATTTAAGAAAACGAGTTGGCCTTCATCCGTATTTCTAAAACTAATCACTAAATTCTCTAATAAATCTTTGATTGCTTCAGCATCCACTACTGCAATCTTATTTCTTAGAAAAGCCAATGTTGTTGCACGATACATCGCACCCGTATCTAAATATAGAAAATTCGTTTCTTTAGCAATCATTTTTGAAATCGTACTTTTTCCAGATGAAGCTGGTCCATCAATTGCAACTTGCATTCTATTCTTCCTTTCAAAAAGAAAGTCTGAAACGTCTTGCGTCTCAGACTTCTAAAAATTAACTAATCATTATTGTTTAACTTTTAAAGTAGTTCCAGGAGCTATATTATCCCCTGATAAACCATTAATTTGTTTTAATGTAGCAACATCCATTCCGTGATTTACAGCAATACGGTATAAGGTATCTCCTTGTTTAACTACATATGTTCCGTAATTTCCATTTTGTTGCGCTGCTGTTGTAGGCGTTTGTTGTGTTGTTTCAGCCTGTCTAGGAGCAGTCGTAGTTGCTTCAGGAGCTGTTGTTGTTGCTTCTTGTTTTGTAGTTGGTGCAACTGTTGTTTCTGGTGCTACTGTCGTTGTTTCAACCGTTTTAGTAAGCATAACATCATCAGCAGTTCTAGGTTTCACTTGATTACTATTATTACTAATCGAGAACCACATCATGAATAATACTGGTGCAACAATTACAATTAGGAATACAAATAATAGTACATTTGATAAAGGAGCTACTGCTTTCCCTCCAGAATTTCTTGCACTACGAGAAAATTGACGGTTTTTTAAGTTTTCATCTTCACCAAATTTTCTTTCCCATGGTTGTTCTTCATTTTTATTTAAGTCATCATTATTAAAGTTATCACTCATCAAAAATCCTCCTAATTTGACCCAATACAATCCTCAGTCAATTCACTAAACAATATAGCATATTTATGTGCTTAGGTGCAAACTTTTACTTTAGCTCTATTGTAGCATAAAATAATTAAAAATCACTCTATTTAATCAGAGATTAAATAATTTTTTAAAGCTCTCTTCAAAGGAATTTTTTGAATTTTCCACTTCATTCCACTTAGAAGTAATCTCCATTAAAAATAAATCAAGATGCCTACAACTACTACACTTCCCACACGAATCTTTCCTTTTTTCTCCGAAAAACTGAGCTAGATATAGTTCTTTGCACAAGGTCGTTGTCGCAAATTCTTCAATCCGCTCTGCTTGCTTTAATTTACGCTCTCGCTGTTTTTTTATGAATAAACTCGTTTGATCATTATTCCAACGAAACGCATTCACTATCTCTTTGATATTTTGATGAAGTTCCGTCTCTTCCTCGGCATCTACTTCATAGGAGCGTTCAATCTTACGTCTCATTTGGGGAAAATCGTCTGAATGAACCAAGGCAATACAACGACTAAATTGCAAGTCTCTACCCGCACGACCAATCTGTTGCACATAATCTTCAAGTGTCTGTGGAAGTTGATAATGGATAATCGTACGAATATTTGACTGATTAATCCCCATTCCAAAAGCACTTGTCGCTAATAAAATATTGAGTTCGCCTCTAAGGAATTTTTGCTGAATCGTTTGACGGTCGCTACTATGTCTTTTAGAGTGAAACGTATCAATTTTTGTAAATCCTTCCTCTTGGAGTGATTCTTTTAACCCTTCAATCTCTTTAATCGTTGATGCATACACGATACAAGGATATTCCACACGCTTCAACAATTCAGAAAGCATCTTGCTACGAAGACCTTCAACCGAAATAACATCAATTTCACGATTCTTCAAGAAGGCATGTCCTTGGAAATAAGTCGTCTCCTTTTTATTTAATCCTAAAAATGTATAAATATCATGAATGACTTGAGTCGTCGCTGTCGCAGTTAGCGCTAACGTTCGAGGACTTCCTAAACTTTTTCTCATCTTACCAATAAATAGGTAATCGCTTCTAAAGTCATACCCCCACTGCGATATACAATGCGCCTCATCGACAACGAGTAATCCAATTTCAAGTTTTGATAATTGCTTAAAGAATCTTGGCGCTTGCAGCATTTCTGGAGAAACAAAAATAAATTGATACTCATTTAACGTACTTAAAATATAATTTTTCTCTGCTTCAGTCATAAGGGAAGTAATGGCCACGGCTTTATGAATCCCCATCTGTTTTAAACTAGCCACTTGATCAACCATTAAGGCAATCAGTGGCGAAACGATGACTACTCTGCATTTATCCTTTATTCCAATATATTGATAGATAAATGATTTTCCATTTCCTGTTGGTAAAATCGCAATCGCATCATGCCCTTCCTCAAGAGCGCTGATAACTTCCTGTTGTCCTTCTCTAAACGCATCATATCCGAATCGATTCAATATTGGATCCATGTCATTCACGCTCCTTTAAGGCTTTAATTTGATAGTATCTGAATAAGAAGAAATCCATTTTCTTCCCTTCTGCTTCAAATTGGTCTTTAGCTTCTTTATACCTAGGATATTGTCCATTTTCAAAGAGGGATTTATATGCCACGGAAGCTTTCGTTTCTTCAACACGTTCATATAATGCCTCTTTTGTAAGTAACACATACTTTAAGAGATGGTCATTAATCGTGCTCTCTTTGAGTTTACGAAGACGTGCAATCTCCGTTCGTTTTAATCCTTTTTCAAATAGACGAACTGTTTCTTGAACAGAACTCGTTTCATGAGAAATCCATTCAAACATTTTAGAAAACCATCCATAAGCAATTGGAGAATTTTCAGGTTCCTCAAAGACATCACTCACCCATTTCATAAAGACTAATCTCGAAAGAGGTTCACAGTCTTCAACCGTGGTGAATCCCCATAACGAAACAAGCTCATTTTCTAGAGCCGCCGTCGACTTAGCTCCATTAAAAAGCCCTACCCAATGTCCTTTCACAGATTCTTCTTGTTTCTCAGACCAAACCTTGAATTCATCCACAACACTACTAAACCAAGCTGGTGTAATGTTCTCTTTTTCTTCTTTATACCACCTCTTAAATAATTGCTGTAACCATACATTTTGAATTAAAGGACGATAGCTTGTTTCTTCGTAACGGTGATAACTAATCCATTCGACCCAAAGTCTTGTCACATCTCTTAATTGTGCAAACGAATATGGATGCATCAAATAATTGACAGCATGTCTTCCATTTGTCACAAGCGAAAATTCTGGAATCTCTTTCAGTAGCACTATGCCTGATTCATTTTCGCTAACTATTCCTTCACGGAAAAATCCATCTACTAATTGATGAAAGTACTCTTCTTTTAAATGAGGCAAGCTAGCAAAGAAGACTTCAGTTTTATCTTCTGTCACGCCAATTAAAGTCGACATGGTACGATTTCCCGTTAAAATACGATATAATCGATTTACAGGAACTACACCATACGACTTGATTGCATGTAATATCCAAATTTGATAAAAGGAGTACTGACTCATGGATAAAAAATCCTCTCTTTCAAAAATTTATACAAAAGTTGATTGCGACTCATGTATCGCCTGTGGAATCTGTCAACTACGTGCTCCTGAAATCTTCGAGTACGATGCGGAAGGGATTGCCTTTGTAATACAAGACAACAATACCGGAACAGTTCCACTACCAGAAGATACGCTGGAAAAGTTCAAAGATGCTTATACAGCCTGTCCAACTGGTGCCATTAAACGAAAAAACAGACCCTTTACAGAAGAATAAATAAACAAAACGGACTCACAACAGTATGAGTCCGTTTTTCTTTGTATGACTCCCTAATAGAAATCTATTTTTCGTCTAAAACGAGCTTTCTTAGTTTCTGTACTTCAAATGAGCGTAATTCACGATAGTCTCCAGGGCGTAAGTTTTCTAACGTTAAAAATCCAAACTCTTCACGTTTTAATTTCATAACAGGTAATTCCACTGCTTCAAACATACGCTTCACTTGATGATTCCATCCTTCGTGAATCGTTAAAGCGACAATCCCTGTTCCTTTATCTGTATCAACTGATAAAATTTGAGCTATTGCGTTTGACGTTTTCTTCCCATCTAAGACGATTCCACGTTCCAATTGACGCATTTGTCTTGGCGTTGGAACACCTTTAACCTTGGCGATATATTTTTTCTCCACGTGATACTTTGGATGCGTCATTAAGTTCGAAAACTCTCCGTCATTTGTTAATAAAAGAAGCCCTGTTGTATCATAGTCTAAACGGCCTACCGGATACACGCGTTGCTCTACATCTTTAAAATAATCCGTCACAACGGTTCTTCCTTTATCATCACTCGCACTTGAAAGCACACCTTTTGGTTTATAAAACATAAAGTACACAGGTTCTTCTTTATAAATTGGAATCCCGTCTACTTCAATTTTATCATTGGCACCTACTTTAAATCCAAGTTCTCTGACGATTTCACCGTTGACCTTCACACGGCCTTCTTGAATAAATGCCTCACATTTTCTGCGGGATGCCACACCAGCGTGTGCCATTACTTTTTGTAATCTTTCCACAAAAAAACCTACTCTTTCTCTTCTTCTACTTCATGATGTTCTTTAGAGCGCATTTCCAGCTCTTCAAATAAATCATGATTATCTCTAAATAATTGGTTCGCTTCTTCAGAGTCTAAATCGAATAAATCAGATGCATCTGGCAGTGCATCGAGCGATTCTAATCCAAAGTAATCCATGAAATAAGCTGTTGTCTTATACAATTTTGGACGACCAGGCGTCTCTAATCTTCCAGCCTCTTCGATTAAATCTCTTAGTAATAGTTTTTGAATCGAACCACTGCTTTGAACGCCACGAATCGATTCAATATCCACACGTGTGACAGGCTGCTTATACGCGATAATCGCTAACGTTTCTAAAGAGGCTTGAGACAATTGAGAAGAATATGGAGAAACCGCATATTTTTCGATATAGGATTTTAAACTAGCCTTTGTCACAAGTTTATAATGAGAAGCTGTGAGAAGAAGTTCTAGGCCACTATTTTCGTCCTCTAAGCGTTTCTTTAATTCATCTAGCAACTGACGAACCGCACTTCTTTCGAGTTCTAAAATATAGCTTGCTTCTTCTAATGTAATCCCATCATCTCCAGCAACAAATAGTAAGCCTTCTAATACTGAAATGTAATTAGTCACTCTCTTTCTCCTTTTCTTGTCTTTTCTCAATCAAAATATCCTCGTATGGAGAACTTTGAATAAAACGTACACGATGTTCACGAACGAGCTGTAACATCGCTAAAAATGTTGTTGTGATCGCATGTCTGTTGAACGCTGGGAAACATTCCTCGAATGGAACTTGTTTCTTATCTGTATGCTCGATTTTTGAAATAATCGAATCCATCAATTCCTCAACTGTATGCGTTTCATGTTGAATATTGGCCTTTAGCGGCATCTTAGCAATATTCTTACGCGCTAATTTCTTTAACGCATTCCATAAATCTTGAGTCGTCACTTCTCCTTCTTTTAAAGGAATAATTTCTTGCATAGAAGACAAGTCACTTGCTTCTTTCCCGAAGTGTAACCCCCTTAGGAAAGAAAGCTCCTCTAGCTTTTTGGCATTTTCTTTAATTTGTTGATATTCCAATAGTTGTTGGACTAGCTGATTACGAGGATCTTCTACGATTAGCTCCCCGTCTTCATCCAACTCTTCTAATTTTGGTTTTGGAAGAAGCATTCTTGCTTTGATTTCTAATAAGGTTGATGCCATTACTAAATATTCAGCTGCCACTTCCAACTCCAAAGTTTTCATAGAATGAATGAAGTTCAAATATTGCTTCGTTAATTCATTCATCGGAATATCGTAAATATCGATTTTCATCTCACGAATCAGATGCAAGAGGACATCCATCGGTCCTTCGTATTCAGCTACTTTAATTGTTAAATCTTCCATGGTTCCTCACTTACACGATGTTTATTCCATTTTGCGAGAATCACACTCGTCTCAATTGTTCCACTCAATACTTTATCTTCCATCTTTGCTAAATCTTCTAACATTTGGAATGTAATATTTTCCCCACGAAACGAAGGTGACACCGATAAGTATTTAATGATAACCGTGTCTGTTGTGCTTTCTCCTCCAATCAATCCAATAAAATTCTCACTGTCACTTTCTTTAAAAAGCCAGCATTTAATCGATGGATTCGTCGCGATTTCTTCAATTTCCTCTTGCAATCGTTTAAAGTCCTTGAATTCTGGGATATAGGATAATAATCCCATCACAATTTTTTTATTCGTTGCTGAATAAGGTACTAACAAATTCATTCCTCCTCGAGGTTCGTCTCTTAATATAAAACTAACACTTTACGAACCAATGATTTGAACACTTCTTTAACGCGTTGTGTTGTTTTTACCACTTCTTCGTGGTTTAAGTTTGCTTGCATTCCTGCAGCTAAATTTGTGATACATGAAATCCCAATCACCTTGATACCAGCATGGTTAGCTACGATAACTTCAGGAACTGTTGACATTCCTACCGCGTCCCCACCTACTGCTTGAGTGAAGCGGATTTCTGCTGGTGTTTCGTATGTTGGTCCAGAGTATCCCATGTATACTCCTTCTTTGATATTGATGTTTAATTCTTTAGCCGCTTTACGAACCACTTCTTGTCCGTATTCGTGGTAAGCATGGCTCATATCAGGGAAACGAGGTCCAAAGCGGTCATCGTTTGGTCCGATTAATGGGTTTGTACCAGTGTAGTTAATTTGATCTGTAATAATCATTAAGTCCCCTGGTTCAAATGTTGGGTTTGCACCACCAGCTGAGTTTGTAACGATAATTGTTGCAACATCTAATAATTTCATTAAACGAATTGGGAACGTTACTGTTTCCATATCGTAACCTTCATAGTAGTGGAAACGTCCATCCATGATAAGAACTTGTTTGCCTTCTAATTCACCGTATACAAGACGGCCAGCATGACCGACTACAGTTGATACTGGGAAGTTTGGAATATCTTTATAGTCAAAGATTAATGGGTTCTTCACTTCTCCAGCAAGTTCACCAAGCCCGGATCCTAAAATCATTCCGAAATCAATGTGACCAATGCCTTTTTCTTGTAAAAACGTTTTTGTTTCGACTAATTGTTCGTATTTGCTCATGTTGTTCCCTCTTTCTCTATTAGTTTAATTCTTTTAAGAAGCTTGTTCCGTTACCAGTTGATGCTACCCCAAAGTTTTCGCTGATTGTTTCTGCGATATCGCTGAAGTGCCCTTCTGGTAAGTGTGTTGGGTGTTTCAATGATTTGCTGATGGCTAACACAGGAATGTACTCACGAGTGTGGTCAGTTCCTTTGAATGTTGGATCGTTTCCGTGGTCAGCAGTGATAATGAGTAAATCATCTTCTTTCATGTTTTCTACGATTTCTGGAATACGAGCATCAAATGCTTCAAGCGCTTCACCGTATCCTTTTGTATTACGACGGTGTCCATAAACCGCGTCAAAGTCCACTAAGTTTAAGAAACTCATACCAGTGAAGTCTTTCTTCAATACTTCAACAAGTTTATCTACGCCATCCATGTTGTCTTTTGTACGAACGAATTCAGTGATTCCTTGTCCGTTAAAGATATCGTTAATTTTACCAATTGCAATGACATCAAAGCCATCTTTCTTCAAGAAGTCTAATGTTGTTTCGCCAAATGGGCTTAACGCATAGTCATGTCGGTTTGAAGTTCTTTGGAAGTTTCCAGGTTCACCTACATATGGACGTGCAATAATACGACCAATCATGTATGGATCGTCTTTTGTAATTTCACGTGCATATTCGCAAATACGATATAACTCTTCTAGCGGAATAATGTCTTCATGAGCAGCAATTTGCATTACTGGGTCAGCAGAAGTATAAACGATTAAATCGCCTGTTTCCATTTGGTGTTTACCGTAGTCATCAATAACCGCTGTTCCACTGTATGGTAAGTTACATACGATTCCTCTTCCTGAGAACTCAGAAATACGGTCTAATAATTCTTGTGGGAAACCATTAGGGAAAACACGGAAAGGAGTTTTAATATTTAAGCCCATTAATTCCCAGTGACCTGTCATTGTATCTTTACCAACAGAAACTTCTTCAAGTTTCGTATAGCTTCCTTCTGGATGTTCTACTGGTGGAACTGTTTTTAAAGGAGCGATATTCCCTAAACCATAACGTTGCATATTTGGCACATTTAGGCCTACAGTTTCTGAAATATGGCCTAAAGTATGTGAACCTGCATCATCAAATTTTGCAGCATCGGGTGCTTCTCCAATACCTACAGAGTCCATTACAATGACATGTATTCTTTTAAATTTCATAGATTCCATCTCCATTTTCTTTATTACGAACGAGGATGTGCTTGTTTGTAAATTTCCTTCATTCGTTCGTTTGTAATATGTGTATAAATTTGTGTCGTACTAATATCCGAGTGTCCGAGTAATTCTTGCACGATTCGAAGGTCGGCACCCGCTTCTAAAATATGTGTTGCAAAGGAATGGCGCAATGTATGCGGGCTCACTTCCTTTGTAATCATGGCTGTCTGGACAATCTTCTTTAAATTCTTCCAGAAACCTTGACGTGTAAACGGTCCACCTCTGTGATTCAAGAACAAGACATTCGATAACTTCTTCTCGTCTTCTAAAGCAGGCCGTGCATACTCTAAATAGTTTTGAATCCAGTTGGTTGCTTCTTGTCCAATCGGGATAATGCGTTGTTTATTCCCTTTCCCAATCGTTTGTAGGAATCCAAGCTCTAAATGTAAATCACTCAGTTCAATACTGATCAGTTCGCTTACACGCATCCCTGTTGCATATAAGAGTTCGAGCATCGCCTTATCTCTTAAGCCTAGAACCGTTGAGGTATCTGGTACCTCAAGCAACCGGTTCACTTCATCGATACTCAGCGCTTTTGGCAACTGCTTCTTCGGTTTTGGCGGATGAATTTGCTGTGTTGGGTCTCGCTCTACCATTCGCTCTTGCACGAGAAACTGGAAGAACTTCTTCAAGCAACTAATCATGCGACTTGTTGAACTAACAGCATATTCGTCTTTTTTTAATTTCTGTAGAAATAGTACCATTGTCGTATGGTCCACATCTTGAAGACGTGTCACCTTCTGTTCTTCTAAAAACTGAGAAAACTTCTCTAAGTCTCGTTTATAGCTGGAAACCGTATTATCGGATAAGCCTTGAACAGCAATACTATCCAGAAAGTAGTGTAATTCTTTCATCTTCTACCCTTCCTTTTGCTGGCAATTTTTGCAAATTCCATGGAAAGTCAGCCGATGATCCAACACCTGAAAATGAAACTGCTCTAACACTTTCTGTTCCACATCAATGAGAAGGTCCTCTTCCACCTCTTGAATTTGACCACATTTAACACATAATAAATGATGGGCAAAATGTCTGCTAACAGACTGCTTCAAGTGATAGCGACCAATACCATCATCAAATATATTTCTGGTAACTACCTCTAAATCCGTTAAAATTTCTAATGTTCGATAAACTGTTGCTAATCCAATATCTGGATATTTTTCTTTTACAAACATATAAATTTCTTCAGCTGTCAATAGTTCATTTAAATGTTCCAGAAGAATCTCAACTGTTGCCTGTCTTTGCAGGGTTAGTTTGAATCCTTCTTCTTGTAACTTCTTTTGAATCCCTTCAATAGAAATAGATGACAAGCGACTCGCCTCCACTCATTATTCTTCAATCAGATGAATAAATCCTTCTTCTTGTGTAATTCGTTTTGCTTTTAACAAGTTTCCAATGGCACGTTTAAATTGTCCTTTACTAATTCCAAAAATCTCTTTTATGACTTTAGGATCACTTTTATCCCAATATGGAAGTGTATGCGTTGGTCGATTCTTCAGCATCGCAATAATCATTTCCGCATCATCTCCAATAGCTTCATGTGCTCTAGGTCTCATTGATACATTAAGGACTCCATCAGGTCGTAAGCCAATCACACGAACAGAAATTTCTTCACCAAGTGTTGGTTCATACAATCGTTCTGAAGGATGCAAGAACAATTTATATCCTTCTGGCGTCATAATGGTAGTCCCAACCAGGCGCACTTGTGTCACAATTCCAGTTAAATCTTTATTCAACAGCCCTTTGTGACCACGAATCACTTTATCATTAAGTGCGTTTCCATCCCCCATCGTTGCCCATGTACGATCTTTTTTATCTTTTATCAATGTTACATATAAACGATTATTTTTCTTTGGCCATAACTCTTTCATACTTGGAAGTTCATCCAATGAAACTACCATATCTTTATCTTCTAAACCAATATCTACAAATACGCCTAAGTCTTTTCTGACTTGTGTCACACTTGCCCATCCATAACTTTCATTTGTTACTTCAGGAATATTCAGAGTAAAGACTTTTTTACGAGAAGAATTCTCATATAAGAATCCCGTTACAACATCACCAATTTTGAGTGATTCTGTAGCTTCGTTCTTTTTTAGACGAAATGTTTCTCCACTCTTTTGCACAAAAAAGTACTTTTCGTTTTCATCCGTGATAATGGCTTGAACAACAGTCGATAATTCACTTGTCATAACAAACCTCCTTCTTTTTACATTTGTCCTTTTATTTTACCACAAAATAGGGCTTACAGTCATTTTTATCCTGTAAATTGGGCCTTTTTCTTAAAGGATACGCATGAATCTTTGAAGCACTTACACTTACGCTCTCGATTTTATAAAAAAAAGGCTTGAACAAACCTTTTAGATTCGTTCAAACCTTTTGATTATTGAATGAATTATAAGCGAGCTACTTTCATCATGTTTGTTGTACCTTTAATTCCTAAAGGAACACCAGCAGTGATGATTACTAAGTCGTTTTCTTTAGCAGTGTGGTGGTCACGTACTGCTTGAAGACATAATTCAAACATTTCGTCAGTTGATTTAGCGCGATCAACGATTACTGGTTTAACACCCCAGATTAATGCTAAGGCACGTTGTTGACGTTCTGTTGAAGTGACACCTAAGATTGTTGCGTCAGGACGGAATTTAGAAATCATTTTCGCAGTATGTCCTGATTCTGTTGCAGCAACAATTGTTTTAACTTTTAAGTTTTTAGCTGTATGTGCTACTGAACGACCAATCGCTTCAGCTACATCGTTTTCGTTGAATGCTTTTAATTTGAATTTGTCACGTACACGGATTTCTTGTTCTGTACGAACACAGATATTTGCCATTGTACGAACTGCTTCTACTGGGTAATCCCCTGCTGCAGATTCACCAGATAACATAACTGCATCTGTTCCGTCGAAGATAGCATTCGCTACGTCACCAACTTCCGCACGTGTTGGACGTGGGTTACGTTGCATTGAATCTAACATTTGAGTAGCAGTAATAACTGGTTTACCTAATGTGTTACATTTCTTGATTAACATTTTTTGAACGATCGGAACTTCTTCCGCAGCGATTTCAACACCCATGTCTCCACGAGCAACCATTAAACCGTCAGATAAAGCTAAGATTTCGTCAATATTGTCGATACCTTCTTGGTTTTCGATTTTTGGAATAATTTGAATGTGTGTTGCATTATGTTCTTTTAATAAATCGCGAATTTCTTGAACGTCTGAAGCACGACGAACGAAACTTGCTGCGATGAAGTCAATATCATTTTCAATACCGAAAATAATATCTGCACGGTCTTTTTCAGTGATACCAGGTAATTTTGTTTTAACACCAGGAACGTTAATACCTTTTTTGTTTTTAACAACACCGCTGTTGTTTACGACGCAGACAATTTCTCCATTTGCGTGGTCTACTTCAGTAACAGCTAAACCTACTAAACCGTCATCTACTAAGATAATTGATCCAGGTTTAACATCGTTGATTAATTCTGGATAAGTAATAGAGAATTTTTCTTTTGTTCCTAGCACTTCAGTCATTGAAATATGAACCACATCACCAGTGTGGAATTCAATCGCACCATTTTCCATATCATGTGTACGGATTTCAGGTCCTTTAGTATCTAAAAGAATCGCGATTACTCGTCCAGTTTCTTTACGAATTTTTTTGATTGTATTGATACGTGCTAAATGCTCTTCATGGTCACCATGTGAGAAGTTTAGTCGCGCAACGTTCATTCCTGCTTCTGATAAAGCAGCTAATTTTTCTGGAGCTTCACTAGCTGGCCCAATTGTACATACGATTTTAGTTCTTTTCATTTTGTCCTTGACTCCTTTAATTTTTTTAGAAAGAAATTTCTTTATTTAATTGATACAACTCTAAGTTAGGTAAATGTTTGCCGTTTGCTAATGTTTCAACGATATCACTGTAGATAATTTCTTCAGCTTTAACGCCAACACAAACGCCACCGATATCTTCTTTTAACAAATCGATTGCTTTGGCACCCATTCGGCTTGCAAGAACGCGGTCACGAGCACTAGGAGCTCCCCCACGTTGAACGTGTCCGAGAACCGTAACACGAGTGTGGAAATCACTATCGTATTCACGTAATTTTTTGGCCAGTTCGTCCCCTGACATTACGCCTTCCGCTAGAAGAATTAACGTATGTTTCTTCCCATTTAAACGTCCTTGTTTGATTTCTTTTGCAACAGCTTCTAAATCAAAATCTTGTTCAGGAATTAAAATTTGTTCTGCACCACTAGCAACCCCTGTCCAAAGTGCAATATCTCCAGCACGGCGACCCATAACCTCAACGATAAACGTACGAACGTGTGATGTCGCAGTATCGCGAAGACGGTCTAGCGCTTCTAATACAGTATTGATTGCAGTATCGAAACCAATTGTATATTCCGTACCAGGAATATCATTGTCAATCGTTCCTGGAACCCCAACTGTTGGGAAACCAAGCTTCGTTAAAGCAACGGCACCTTGATAGCTTCCGTCACCACCGATAACAACAAGACCTTCAATACCGAATTTCTTTAATTGTTCAATCCCTTTTTCTTGTCCTTCGCGATTTGCGAATTCAGGATAACGCGCAGAATACAAGAATGTACCCCCACGACCAATCATGTCGCTCACGTCAGACGGATTTAATTTACGAATATCACCAGCCACTAAACCGGCAAAACCGTAGTTAATTCCATAGACTTCAAAGCCTTCATAAATACCCTTACGTACAATGGCACGTACAGCGGCATTCATCCCTGGAGCGTCTCCTCCACTTGTTAAAACAGCAATGCGTTTCACAAAGATTCACCTCTTAGATTTATTTTTACTGGAACAAGCCCATTTGTTCTCATTTTATCACTTTTTAGAACAAATGTCTTTCATTTTCATAAACTTTTTCATTTTACAATTTTTATACATTCTTTATCTAAAAAGTCGATAAGACTAGGTATTAGCTTTGACTCAAGATTTACACCGTTTGCAAAAGAATTCTTTACGAGAGTCTTACTATTCACAAGGAATAATTCAACAGGTGTCACTCCTTTATATTTGGTCACGAGTTGTTTGATTTCCGCATATACTTCTGAAGTATGTTTTTCTGGACGAATCGCAATTTGCAACTTTTTAGATGAATCAGTTAGCAACTTATCAGCAAAACTCATAGGATACATACGATTTAACTGCAATTGCCATTGTCCTTTTTGTCCTCTCTTCACACGACCTTCCATAAGGACCATCGTATTTTGTTGAAGATGCTGATAGATTTCAGCAAGTGTTGATGGAAAGACAACTACATCGATCATCCCAGACGCATCTTGAAGTGTGACATACGCCATTTGCTCTCCTTTACGAGTGGAGATTTTACGAATGTCCACAATCAATCCTACAAAACGCATATATCCTTCTTCAAAAACAGTTTGAATGGCTTGAATCCATCCACTCTTCAAAAGAGGATCGTATTTCGAGGAAGGATGTGGCGAAACTGAAAATCCTAGCACTTCGATTTCTTCTCCAATGCGTTGGAGGAGCGGCTCTTCTTCTACATGAGTGAAGGCTACTTCTAAGTCATCCTCAAGTGATAAATTCAATCCATGGAATTTCACACTTTTAGCAACAGCATCCACATTCGCCTTCAGCGTCGCCCGTGTTTCACCAAACTCATCAAAGGCTCCCGCATTAATTAACGCTATTAAAAGTGGTTCTTTTGTATATTGAGCACCCATTCGATATGCAAAGTCTTGGAACCCTTTGAACGGTCCATACTCATAACGGTTCTTCACGATACTTTCAACAAAGTCTCGTCTAATTCCTTTAATACTGTTGAGACCGACAATAACACCACTATCGTTCGCTACGAAATCAGCAAAACTATTATTGATACTTGGTGGCAATATTTTAATCCCTAATTGACGCGCTTCTACAAGATAGTCTTGTAACTTCGATGATTTCGCACTCGCGTTTTGGAACAAGGCTGTAAAGAACGCTGTAGGATAGTTTGCCTTTAAGTACGCCAATTGATAAGACAGCATCGCATAAGCTACTGCGTGTGATTTATTAAATCCATAGTTGGCAAACTTTTCAATGTAGTCGTAGACCGTCTCGGCATCTTCTTGTTTGTATCCTTTTGAAACGGCGCCTTGCACAAATTTTTCTTTTTGTGCAGCGATAGTTTCACTATTCTTCTTACCAATCGCACGACGTAAAATATCCGCTTCTCCTAAAGAAAAACCAGCCATTTCACTTGCAGCTTGCATAACTTGTTCTTGGTAGACCAAAATACCATAGGTTGGTTCAAGAATCCTTTGAAGAGATGCATGCGGATACTGAACGATTTCTGTTCCTTTTTTACGATTAATAAAATGAGAAATTTGCTCCATTGGTCCTGGACGGTACAACGAGAGTACTGCCACTAAATCTTCGAATTCAGTTGGTTTCATTTCCTTCAAAACACGGCGAATACCGTCTGACTCGAATTGAAAAATCCCGTTCGTCTGTGCTTTTTGGAAGAGTTCAAACGTACGAGGGTCGTCTAGAGGAATCTTCGTAATATCCAATTCTTTTTTCGTAATCTTTTGAGTTTGTTGGATTGCCTTATGCAGCAATGTCAGGTTACTTAACCCAAGTAAGTCCATCTTGAGAAGACCCACTTTTTCAACAGCCTGCATCGCATACTGCGTTAGCATCCAATCTGCTTCCTGAAATGACGCCAAATACCCTTTGTCTCGTTTCATTAAAGGAACTGTCTTTGTCAAATCTTCTTGCGATAATACAACACCTGCAGCATGGACTGATGAATGACGAGGAAGACCTTCCAGAGCTCTGGCCACTTGGTATAGTTTGCGATTGCGCTCGCTACTTTCCACATGTTCTCGAAATGCTTTATTTTCTTTATAGGTCTGCTCTAATGTTACTTTCCCTTGAGCGATATTATTTGAAAACTTCTGAACTGTAATGATGTTTTCGCCAAAGACTTTACATACATCACGTATCACTTGTTTCGCTCCAAGCGTACCAAATGTCACGATTTGTGCTACATTTTGATTTCCATATTTTGAAACGATATATGCTAAAATATCTTCACGCTTATCATCAGGAAAATCCAAGTCGATATCAGGCATTGTATAACGTTCACGGTTTAAGAAACGTTCAAATAGCAAGTGATAACGAATCGGATCAACACCTGTAATATGTAAGAGATACGCTACAAGTGAACCTGCCGCAGATCCACGACCAGCTCCGGTTTGAATGCCTTTCTCGCGCGCTTGACGCATAATATCCCAAACGATTAGGAAGTAATCATCAAATCCCATTTCATGAATAACAGCCAACTCTTCTTTAAGACGGTTCACATAAACAGGTGTCGTTACCCCCATCTCCAGCATAGCAGCCTCACATAATTCATAAAGGAACTCTGCACTCGTCTTCCCACCTGGAACTGGGAATTTAGGGAGCATGGTGTCTCTTAGAGGAATCTCTACCACTAAATCTTTTGTAAACTTTTCTAAGTTAGAAAGAAGCACTCCACCTTCTACCACTTGGAACACCTTCGCCATCGAAGTCGCTTCTGGTAAAGATTCACTCCCTGATGCATCTTCTTGAGTAAACGAGAGAGTTTCCCCTAGTCGAATCGCTTGTAAAACCTTCCAAGGGAAATAATCAGTTGTATTTAAATAACGAGAGACGCTAAAGGCAACTGGAATCACACCAGCAGCTTCAATCCCTTCACGCATTGTGTCGAACTCACCGCGTTCAACCATTTCACGAGTAATCCCTACAGCAATCTCAACGCCAGCATACTCTTCCTTCACAGCTCCTAGAACTGCTTCAAGTCTGCCCTTAGAATGCGCCGCAACCCACTCACTATCCATTGGAGGAAGAACGATTTTCACATCCTCGCTATGAGTGGCAATCCACTCCGTCATCTCCTTTGTCCAAGTAAGCCCTTGTTGATAAAGGGTTGAAAGTTTCAGGAGGGATTCGTACCCCTTAGCGCCTTTTGCATAGACGATGAGCATTTCTTTTCTAGAAGCATCACTCTTCCAGGCAACCTCGAATGTACATCCTAGAATCGGTTGAATTCCATTTTGAATACAGCGCTCATAAAACTCCACTGCGCCGTGCAATACACCATCATCTGTTAGGGCCAATTGTTTATAACCTAATAATTTTCCAGTCGCAACATATTCATTTAAACGAATCGTGCTCTTGAGTAATGAATAGCTACTGAATACTTGTAAAGTTGTAAACGGCATAAGGTTCCTCCTCTCATATTTGTCGTCTTATTATAGCATATCTTCCCCATTCGCGCTCCCTTTTGGAAAGTTTTTCAACCCATCTATTGTCAAAAGAATCTCCCTTGTACTATAATGAGAAGTGAAAGAAGGGTTGTCCGTGAAATATATTGTTACCATCGTATGGGGATTGATACTTAGCCAAGTTACTTACTATTTAGGAAGTGCACTCTCTCAAACACCTTACAACGTACAAAGTGCCGTAACCGTAGGAGTACTCGTAACCACAGCTATCTTTATCATCCAACACGTATTTATGAAATCAAAAGAAAACAGAAGTTAAGAGTTGAACCTTAACTTCTGTTTTTTTATTTTATAAGCACACACTAAGAATGTCTCTCTCCTTTTAGCAATGTTCTGTATAAATCGCACAAAAGGACCGTGGGCAAATGAAGAAGCATAGGGATTCTATGGTAGAAGTAATAGCGATTAGTAATCGATGTGAATTACTGACTCTGGAAATTCATTTCCTAGAGTCAGTTTGAAGCTCGGTAGGATTGAGACAAAAGGCTCAATCCGATACAGCTATTATCTCTACCATGAAGAGTTCCCTATGGTTCGTAGTTAGACCGAAGGTCTTTTTCCTTTATTTATGCACAAACATTGCATCGCCAAAACTAAAGAAGCGGTAACGTTCTTCGATGGCGTGCTGATAGGCTTCTAGTGTGAATTCACGACCAAGATAAGCACTGACAAGCATCACAAGCGTTGATTTTGGTAAGTGGAAATTCGTCACAAATGCATCCACCACACGGAACTCATACCCAGGAGAGATGAAAATATCCGTCCATCCACTCGCAGGCACCACATGCCCATCGTTGTCTCTAGCAACCGTTTCTAACGTACGAATCGAAGTCGTCCCAACAGCAATCACTCGTTTACCAGCTTTTTTAGTCGCTTCAATCATATCCGCAGTTTCTTTTGACACATTATAATACTCTGAATGCATCTTGTGGTCTTCAAGAGAATCCACAGAAACAGGTCTAAACGTTCCTAGACCAACATGCAGCGTTACTGGAACAATATTCACGCCCTTCTCACGGATTTTTTGCATTAATTCTTCCGTAAAGTGCAAGCCAGCTGTAGGTGCTGCTGCAGATCCATTTTCTTTAGCATAAACGGTTTGATAACGTTCTTTATCTTCTAAACGCTCTTTAATATAAGGTGGTAAAGGCATTTCCCCAAGAGATTCCAACACTTCTAGGAATACTCCTTCGTATGAAAACTCGATGATACGTCCACCTTGTTCTAATTCTTCGACAACCGTTGCTTTAAGTCGGCCATCTCCAAAAGAAACAACACTACCCACTTTCATACGTTTGGCAGGTTTTACAAGTGTTTCCCACTTGTCACCTTCCGTATTCGTTAATAGTAAGGCCTCAATATGAGCTCCTGTTTCTTCTTTTGTTCCATAAAGACGAGCTGGAAGTACACGTGTGTTATTCACAACAAGTGTATCTCCTTCTTCTAATTCATCTAGTAAATCAGAAAAATGTTTATCTTCAATGCTATGTGTTGTTTTATCCACCACTAATAAACGTGAAGACGTACGGTCTTTCAATGGAGTTTGAGCGATTAATTCTTCGGGTAAATCGAAGTCGAAATCTTTCGTTGTATAGTTCATTTCTATTTCCTTCCTTACGCTAAAGGATATAAGCGCCCTAAGTGAGCATATCCTTCCGGCGTCACCACACGACCGCGTGATGTCCGTTTTAAAAATCCAATTTGTAATAAATAAGGTTCATACATATCTTCAATGGTTTCCGCATCTTCTGAAATATTCGCCGCAATGGCACCAAGCCCAACAGGACCACCATCGTATAAATCGATCATCGCCGTTAATAATTTACGGTCAATATGATCTAACCCTTTAGCATCTACTCGCAAGACTTTTAGGGCTTGTTGCGTAATTTCTTTTGAAATCATCCCTTCTTCGTATACTTGAGAAAAGTCACGTACACGCTTTAAGAGACGATTGGCAATACGCGGTGTCCCGCGAGAACGAAGCGCAATCTCAAGAGCGGCTTCATCCTTAATTTCACTATCAAAGACATTTGCACTGCGTTTAACAATCTCAGACAGAGAAGCCTCATCGTAGTATTCCATATGTTCTACGATCCCGAAACGGTCACGAAGCGGTGCAGAAAGTGCCCCTGCACGAGTTGTTGCTCCAATCAACGTAAACGGCGGCAATGGAAAATGCACCGGATGCGCAGTTGGCCCTTGTCCGACTACGATATCCACAAAGAAATCTTCCATCGCTGAATACAGCATCTCTTCCACTACACGTGGCAATCGGTGAATCTCGTCGATAAATAAAACATCTCCTGCTTCTAAGTCGTTTAAAAGAGCGACTAAGTCTCCTGGGCGTTCAATCGCTGGCCCACTGGTTGTCTTAATACCAACTTCTAATTCATTAGCAATGACCATCGCAAGTGTCGTCTTCCCAAGCCCCGGAGGTCCGTATAGTAACACGTGGTCCAAGGCTTCAGAACGACTACGCGCCGCTTGAATATAAATGGCAAGTTCTTCTTTTACTTTTTGTTGCCCGATATATTGTTGTAACGTCTGTGGTCTTAGTGATAACTCGTCTTGTACTTCCACTTCGTCAGGCGGGTTTTGGTCAATAAAACGTTCTTCTTCCACGATAATCCTCCATTATTTCATCAATAGTTTAAAGGCCACTTTTAATGCCTCTTGCGTCGTACTTGGAGCAGTAGCTTCCAGTGACTTCCAAATCTTTGTAATTTCTTTTGCAGAATACCCAAGGCCCAGTAATGCTTCTTTCGCTTCTTCAAGAGTGGCTTGGTTCGTTGAAACGACTGCTTTCGTTGTTTCCTCTGGTAGTGCTTCAAACTTCCCTTTCAAGTCCAAAATAATTTGTTGCGCTGTTTTCTTACCAACTCCTGGGAATTTTGTTAAATAAGTGACATTCCCACTTTCTACAGCGTTCACGAATCCTTCTGTATCGTCATTTGCTAAAATACTCATCGCACTCTTTGGACCAATACCAGAAACACTAATTAATCGTTGGAATAATTCGCGTTCTTCGCTTGAGATAAATCCGTATAATGTAATCGAATCCTCACGAACAACTTGTTGTACTAAAACTTTAATTTGTTTTTTTAGAGAATCTTGCAAGCGGTATGGGTTTGCAAATACCACTTGATAGCCTACGCCATGCACATCAATAACAATAGCTGTTGGTAAGATATGCGCTAACTCTCCATTAAAATATTCATACATGAATAATGCTCCTTTTTATGTCTATATCAGTACAATTCTAGCATAACAGGAAGGTCTAGGGCAAATGTCTGTTCGTATACTGTTCAAAAAAAGCAGCCTCCTTCAAAGAGAGACTGCTTCCTTAAGTTAAGTTTGAAATTTAATTATGCATTTAATAATGCTTCAGCTTGTTTTTCAAGTCCTGCTACTACTTCATCGCTTAATGTAACAACACCAGTTCCCCAGGCTTCTGGGTTAATTGTTGCAGCTGTGAAATCACCTACTACTTGCATGCGTACAAATGGTAATAATGATTGATATGAAGCGAATAATTGATCATGCCCAGCTGCTGCTAATGCAGATACTGTTACTACTTTATCTTGTAAAATAGAAGGTCCACTTGGGTTTGATAAATCTAGAGCACGACTCATCCAGTCAATTAAGTTTTTCACTGTTCCTGGAATAGCAAAGTTATACACTGGTGAGAAAATCCAAATAGCATCTGCTTTACCGATAGCATCGCGTGCTGCTTGTACTTCAGGTAATACTGGAGTTTCTAAATCTTGGTTCATTAATGGAAGGTTTGAGTAGTCTAAGTATGATACTGTTGCTTTTCCTTCTAAAAGTTGTTCTGCTTTTTTAGCCATTTGGTGGTTAAAACTTCCTTTACGTAAGCTTCCTACTACAAATAAAATGTTTTTCATATTAAATTCTTAAATTCCTCATTTCTTTTTCGTTGTTTTTCCAAGAAAGCGACGTCTTCTCTCTTGGCTTAATTAAAGATTATCATCACTTAAATATTAAAGCAATTTATTTGCTCATAAAAAATTATTATAAATTTAGAACCTCTAACAATGAACCAGAACCCTTGCTATCAAGAGATTTCTCAAATAGAAATCTAATAAATAATCTTTCGGATGAGATATATTATTTAATAATAAAGTATATAAATTTACTCCATTCTCATAATAAGAACATCAGCCGGAATATGAATATTTTGTGAAATTCACCGAAAATTCATATCTGTTTTTGAAAGAATCTAGTTCTTTCCGTGAAATGTAGTAAAACTAATTGTCTTCCATAAATAGCCTACGATACATTTAATATAATCTTAACAATTAGGAGTGATTTCATTTGGAAAAACGTTTAACACGTAATGTAAAAGAAAAGAAAATTATGGGAGTTTGTGCTGGTGTAGCTGATTACTATGGTATCGATGTTTCATTAGTTCGTATCGGCTGGGCAATATCTGTCTTAGCTGCAGGAACTGGAGCTTTAGCATACGCAGTTTTATCATTTGTACTTCCTGAAGGTGAATAATCGTTTTAAGTAAAAAAGCAGGTTTTAAACCTGCTTTTTTTGTGCTTTAGAAATATTCTATCTTCTTTTATGTAGTTGAGTTCGCCATCGCAGAAATCGCGAAGTCTCGCACCGCTCAGTAGCTTATTGATGTTCTCTTCATCACCTGTGATTCGGGAATATCTAATAAGCCTATATAAATAGAAAAACGACTCGCGATGCGAGTCGTTTTTGTCTTCTGTCTTTCTCTTGAAATCGGGCTCCAAAGTGCAAAAGCTCAAGCCTTTCTCACTTTGTCCGCACGACTATACTAGTCGCTTACGGCAAAGTTCGAACCGTCATCGCTTTTGAGCGCGCTTTGTCGCACCTTAGTTTTCCATCAACGCTTGGTTAGCTGTGATAATAGCTAGTTTGTAGACGTCTTCTTCGTTACATCCACGTGATAAGTCAGAGATTGGTTTGTTTAATCCTTGTAAGATTGGTCCGATTGCTTCGAAGTTACCGAAACGTTGTGCAATTTTGTATCCGATGTTACCTGATTGGATTTCTGGGAATACGAATACAGTTGCTTGTCCAGCTACTGGTGAGTCTGGAGCTTTTTGTTTACCAACGCTTGGTACGAATGCAGCATCGAATTGTAATTCTCCGTCGATGTTGTAGTTTGGAGCTAATTCTTGAGCGATTTTAGTTGCTTCAGCTACTTTTAATGCTTCTTCAGATTTAGCAGAACCTTTAGTTGAGAAACTTAACATTGCAACGTTTGGTTCAATACCGAATAATTCAGCTGTTTTAGCAGATTCTACTGCGATTTCAGCTAATTCTTGTGCGTTAGGGTTAATGTTGATTGCGCAGTCTGAGAATAAGTATTTCTTAGATTTGTCGCTGTTGATCATAATGAACGCACCACTTGTACGAGATACTCCTGGTTTTGTTTTGATGATTTGTAATGCTGGACGTACAGTGTCCCCTGTTGAGTGAACCGCACCAGATACTAATCCGTCTGCTAAGCCCATGTATACCATCATTGTTCCGAAGTAAGTTACGTCACGTAATAATTTTTGCGCATCTTCTTCAGATACTTTACCGTTACGACGTGCTACAAAGCTTGCTACCATTTCAGCATATTTATCGTCCGCATAAGTTTCAGGATCGATAATTTCTAAATGAGAAATGTTAAATCCACGAGCTTCTGCTACTTCATTAATAGCATCTACATTTCCAAGTAAGATTGGTTGGCAAAGTCCATCAGCTAATAAACGAACTGCTGCACCGATAATTCTTGGTTCATCTCCTTCTGGAAATACGATTTTAACGTCTTTCCCTTTCAATTTAAGTGATAATTCTTCAAATAATTCCACGGATATCCCTCCAAAAATTTGCTATCTTAATAATACACTAAATACTTTTAAAAAAACAGTACAATGTTAAAACAATCATCAAAAAAACAGCTGTACTAATTTGTAAGCAATATGAAAATAGTACAGTTTCATTTCATAAAAATTTCTACTTAGCAAAACACCGCTAGTATGCTATACTTAGAGAGTGTTTTAGTAAGGAGGAAGGCTTTGTGCGATCATATGCAAAAAAATTAATGGATACCGCTATTCTGGCTGGTCAAATCATGCTTGAATGCAATGCGGAATCGTATCGCGTGGAAGAAACAATGAACTATATTCTCTCCACTTCAAACTTTGAAACTTGCGAAGCCTTCGCAATGGCGACTGGAATCTTTGCAACGCTCGATGATGACTGCATCGATTCTATTACAGAAATCCGCCGTGTTCCAAATCGTGACACAAATTTAAATCGTATCTATAAAGTTAACGCCATTTCTCGTCAATTAGTGACAAAAGAAATCGACCTTGATACGGCTTATCAACGATTACAAGATTTAAAAGAATCCGAATATCCACAGTGGTTAAAAGACTTAGGCCTTATTCTGATGTGTGGGTTCTACGCTGCTCTATTTGGAGCAACGCCAATTGAACTCGTCATTGCATCCGTAGCAGCGATTATCATGCCATTTGTTTATAAGTTAGATCCGAAATTAAAATTAGGAACATTCGTGTTGAACCTCATCTCGATTATTCCTGCGATTGTCATTATCATTTTGATTCAGAAACATTTCGTTCCGGACGCTCGAATCGGCATCTCCATTGTAGGATTAATCATGCCGGCCGTTCCTGGAACCGCCATTACAAATGCCATTCGCGATACATTACGCGGAGACTACAACTCAGGAGCAGCCCGGGCAATTGAAGCGTTTGTGACGGCTCTTTCCGTCGCTATTGCTGTTGCTTTGGGACTCGTCTTAGCAGGAGGTGCAAATCCCTTATGATTTATCAAGTGATTAGTGCTCTCATCGCTGTCTACTTCAGTTGTATTGTCTTTGAAGCACCAAAACGACTCCTCATTCATATTTCGATTATTGGAGGCATTGGTTGGTTTGTATATCTCTTCTTCTTGGATAGTTCTGGATTACAACTAGCTACTTACTATAGCGGCCTTACAATTGCGTTTTTATCGCACTTAGCAGCACGCTATTTTAAAGCTCCCGTAACGGTATTCTTTATCCCTGGATTTTTCCCACTCGTTCCTGGTGCAGGCATGTATCGTACCGTATACGCCTTCTTTGTAGGAGATGTTGAAAAAGGAAAATTCTTCTTCGGTCAAACAATGATTACTGCCGGGATGATTGCACTTGCTATCTTTACGGTCGATTCGATTTTCCGTCTGTATTCGCATTGGCAATCTTCACGCCGTCAATCAGCAAACTAAATAAACCTTAAAAACTGCCAAAATTTTTTGGCGGTTTTTTTATACATAAACCGAAGATTTAGAGATTAAATTCATTGCTATTAAAAACTTTAGATTCCGTCCCTTTGGGATATCTTCATGGTAGGGATAAGAGCTTTACCGGTTCGAGCCGATGTCTCTCACCTACTGAGCCTCAATGAGTCTCTACGGAATAAATTCCTAGAGTCTCATATTCGCATCAGTTACGAAACGCTCTTACTCCCACCATAGAATCCCAAGGGACTCCATCTTTTTTCATAAAATCTGTGGTCTCTAAACCTTCTTGTTTAAAGACATAATTGAGTTTTATTATTTAAATCTGCTTTGCGGATGAAGATTGTCATTCCTCATTTTGTTAAGAAAAAGTGACTGTGTATGGACAGATTGCAGGTTCTGTGGTTCAATAAATGTATCAGGGTGTCATAGCTCAGTTGGATAGAGCAAGCGTTTCCTAAACGCTAGGTCGGGGGTTCGAGACCCTTTGACACCGCTAGAAAAAAATCCACTGGTTAAACCAGTGGATTTTTTGTTCATTATCTACAATTCTCTTCTACCCATTCAATAGCACGCCAGGCACGTCCTGGAATATCATTTCCATGATTTCCCACTTCCAACGTAAACTGGAAATCACCTGCTTGAAATTTCGGCTCATAAAAATCTTTTAATGCTATCGTATTTAGAGTTTGGTCTGCTGTTAAATTCGTCGCAGTCGTTCCTTCTTGGTCTCCCACACTCATGTATAATTTTGGATGAGCGGCTTTAAAAGGATGTTCTTTTAAATAGTCCAGAAAATCAGGAAACCACAGCGATGAAGAACAGCTGAGGGCGGTCCCAAATAAATTAGTGTTCACCGCTGCGTACAGGCTGAATAATCCACCTAGCGAATAACCACCGATAACTCTCTTTTCTTCGCTTGAGGCAAAAGCATATTTACTCTCACAAAATGGAATAACATGTGTTGCGAAAAACGAAAGATGTTCTGCAGCTTTCCCACCGAAATCCATCGGCATGCTTTCTGACGCCTGGAGAGGCCACGGTGTATAATCATCTGTTCGATTATTTGCATTTATGAGTACAAAATTGAGTGCAGGTTGATGTTTGCGAATCCAATGATTAAAAGGTTCTTCGAATTGATCTCCATCTAAAAAATAAATGGTCGTAGCATCTTTGACATTGGAACGATAAACATATAGCTTCACTCCCTCAATTTCTTGTTGGATCCATACAGAATTTTTAACCATGGCGATTCCCTTTCTACTGCTTATTCTCCACTATTTTAACAGTTTTCCTCGCGCTTGATAAGCCCAAATGAAAAGACGTCAGAGATAAACACTGACGTCTAATTGTTGTTATATCAATTTAACGGACAATTTGTCCCGATTTTTGGTTCATAAATTCAAAGACTTCATCTTCATTGAATGGATTCCAGTCTCCAAAAACAGTATGTTTTAAGACTGAACTTGCAGTTCCAAAGTCAACAATTTGTTGGCTATCCCACCCTTTTAGAACGCCGTTTAGAATTCCTGCAGCAAAGGCATCTCCTCCACCTACTCGGTCGATGATTGGATTAATGTCATATAGTTTAGACTCTACGAATGCTCCATCTTCACCTACGAAAAATCCTTGTAATTCGTTATGATTTGTTGAAATGACATTTCGTTTTGTTGAATACAACACTTTAATATTTGGATATTTTGCTTGAATTCGTTTGTAAATTTCTTCTAGGGAAACATTTTCGTCTTCTGATGCAACTTTCAAGAAATGAATCGCATCTAATCTACCTGCAGAAAGAATATCTACATACGGTAAAATTTGTTGGAAACAAGGATAGGCTTCCTCATAACTCCAAAGCTTACTACGGTAGTTCATATCAAAACTTACACGACATCCATATTCTTTTGCCTTACAAACGACTTCAACGGTCCATGATTGCCATTTCTTCGAAAGTGCTGGCAAAATTCCAGAAATATGCAACAAATCCACACCTTTGAAAATTTTATCTAGATTCCAGCAGAGTTCGTTCACAACAGAGATACTAGAGTATAAACGATCATATGTAACGCGAGAAGCACGTCCTGCATTCCCCTGCTCTAAAAAGTATGTTCCTAATCTTCCATATTCTGTCGCAACCAAATCTGTATTGATTCCATTCATTCGTAATCTGGAACTGACAGCGTCGTTTAAAGGGTTATCTTGAGGTAGAACTGTTGCTACCGAGACATTATGACCAAAGTGAGCTAACGAAATCCCTACATTTGCTTCAGCTCCACCATAGCAGGCTCTGAACTCTTTTGTACTTTTTAACCGTACATCATCTGCGGTCGATAATCTTAACAAAATTTCACCTAAAGTGATGACTCTCATCTTGTCTCCTCTTTTCTTAAATAGAATTCTTTAAGAAGGATGAATTACCTCCATTTAATCAGCCAAAGCATTCACAAATTCTTTGGCAATTCGTGTTACACTTTCATACCCTTCTGTTGCAACTTTCGCACCAAGAGCACTTCCTACACCTACTGCTACTGCGCCTTTTTCTTTCCACTCTTTAATATTGGCTAGAGAAACTCCACCTGAAGGCATTAAATTTACATTTGGAATTGGGCCATGAATATCTTTAATAAATGAAGGGCCTAAAACTCCACCAGGGAATAGTTTAATGATTTTTGCTCCACCATTCATCGCTTGTACGATTTCTGTCGTAGTTGCACAACCTGGGAAGTAATCGATATGAGCTTCATGAGCAACCTTTTGAATATGTGCATCATAGTGAGGACTTACTAAAAATTCCGCACCAGCAGCAATTGCTTCTTTAGCCAACTCTACTGTCATAATCGTTCCAGCACCAATGACAACTTCTGATTTTTTTGCATAAAGAGCTTTCAATTCAGTAATTGCTTTAGAAGCCTCAGGTGTTGTATAAGTCACTTCAATATTTTTAATTCCACCTAATACAGAATGTTTTGAAATTTCAATCGCATCATCTGATGATTTTCCACGAATAACTGCAAAAATATAGTTTTCTTTTAATTGATCTAATACACTTGACATGTCCTTTCTCTCCTTTATAAATCCGTCTTTGCTATGAAACAAAGGTTAGTTTTTTATCTGAATCTTATTTTCTGATTATTTTTCTCAGCAACCATTCTCCCATAAACGATATTTCCATTTGAATCTTTTAGATATTTCAGTCCATTATGAATATCTTCTGGAGAATAATAGATCGTTAACTCTCCACTCTTGGTTTTACATTTTATTTTTGTCCCTCTTTCTTCTCCTGGACAATCTAGGCGAGGGATGCTCTCCTTCTCCACTGAATAAGGTTCCAATGCAATACATGTAAAAATGGGATCTTTTTTATTTCTGATTTTTAATTGAATGCCTTCATCCAACGAATTGTATCGTTTAGAATATTGGATAGCCTCTGTAACCATCTCTCCATTCGTCCAGAACCTGGAATACACATCATTCGAATGTTTCGTTGGGATGATAAAGTTTTGGGCTAAAGCATGTCCACTTTCTTCTTCATCAATCACCAAAAGAAGTTTTGCTTGCGTATCCAAAATCATTTTTCGACTAACATAAGCTCTACTAGAAGTTTCATTATCTTTCATAGGAATACTCCATTGTGCTTCAAAATAATAGAGAGCTTCCTCCTTTTTCATCTGAATCGATAAAGGTTTTGCTACCCAATGATATCCCCATGAATTTTCAATAGAAGGATAATGCCCTTTTTCTACTAAAACCGTATTTTGCATCCGTTCTGATTTAAATCGAACTCGATTTTCACATTCCGTGTAAGTATATCGTCCGGGATGTGTCATAAAATGAACTCCATCCATTTCTAAACTGATTGCTCCGAGGGATGCATGACCATGTGAGCTTCCATGAAGGCCACAAAACAGACTGAAGTAAATATCTGAACTTTTTACAACCGCTAATCCGCCTACTTCATCATAAAACCAGTCTTCGAAATTCACTTTATGTTTTTTATCAAACGCTCTCCCTGAATATAAAACTCCCATTGTATACTCTGGACATTCACTCTCAAACCCCAGCAAATGATAGTAGGAATGGACCCAAGAAAAATCAACCGTATCACTGTCATTTAACGCTAAAAGCATGTGAGAGGAATTCGATAAATAATAGCTCGCACGAATGGGTTCGATCAAAACTTCCTTCCAAATGTGTTGATCCTCATCTCCCATGTAACAAGCAATCTGAAATAAATAAGCAAAACACATTACAACTTGATGATGATACAGTGGACTTTGTTCCCAATGAAGTCCCGTTTTTGTAAACTGAAGAGACGCTTGCTTTAAAAGTGTTTCTTTAGCCCACAAATACAGCTCAGGTTGTTCATCAAAGAAATATACGAAAGAAAGAACACCACTGACTGCAAGCACTCCCCAGTTACTTAGAAGATGCTTCTCTTGTAAATGAGTACGAATATAATTAACATGCAAAGACATCGCTTCTTGAATTTGCTTTCTTTCTACCTCACTAAACTTTGATAGAGGAAGATAGGTTAAACTTTTCACCCAATTCATTAAGCGGATGCCTGCATCCAAAACTCTCCATGAAGCTTCTGGGTGAGAAATCTCTTTTTCATTTTCCAAAATAAAATCAAAAACGATTTCCTTCCACTTTTTCAAGTATTTTTCTTCTTTTGTTATATAAAATGCCACAGCTAAATCAACCAGATATCCTTGCCGATTTAACATGAAGATCCATTCCATATCTCCATTTGGCGTTTGGTGCCATTTAAACTCATGAAATGAATATTTTTCAAAACACGTTTCCATATCCATTTGATGATCATAGTAGACTAAATCCTGGTCAACTAAAGCATCTACTCTAGAAAAAAGTTCAAGCAGAAACCCACTTGAACTTTTCCCTATCTTTTTTAGAAATTCTTCTTTTAACCAAAATCTAGATTGATATGTCTCTAGATTCGTAAACATCTCATCACCTTATGCTAAAATTCCTAGAACAGAAGCTAAGATACCAATTGCGAATAATAGGATTAATAATTGATAAGTGTTCCATTTTTTCTTCTTCAATAGATAGAACACTAATACTGTAATTAATACTGGTAATAATCTTGGCATCATTTTATCTAAGATTTTTTGGATAGAAACGATTTGTTCTTCACCAGAACTTACAGTTGTCGCATATTGAATGGCAATTTTAGCTTTTACAAATGAGGCTGCTAATGCAGAGATAACAGTTACCCCAACAATATTGGCTGCTTCAGAGATTTTGCTAATTTGAGCGCTTAAAGTTTTAATAGCATTTGTCCCTAAACGATATCCAAGATATCCCATGAATACTTTGATAGCAAACATACTTAATAACATTGCCAACCAATATCCCATTGGAGCAAATCCTAGACCATCTAGAGCTAAACCTGCAAAGATTGTAGAGAACAATGGCGCTAAACCGAATTGTGCGATAGAATCTCCAATCCCTGCTAAAGGACCCATAAGAGCCATTTTAATACTACGTACAGAATCAATACTTTGACCATCTTCGTACATCGCTAATTGTAAGTTCGAAATAAACGGTACTAAATGTGGACTTGTGTTATAGAACTCCAAGTTTGCTTTAGCAGTTTCTTTTAATTTTTCTGGATCATCTTTATAAATCTTCTTTAAGCCAGGTAAGATAACGTTTAAGTAGCTGACCCCTTGATAAGTATTATAATTGAATCCATTTTGTAAGATGTATGATCTTAATGATGTTCTAAAATAATCACGTTTCGTTAATTTATTTTGTTTAGATTCCATTGCTAAAATCCTCCACTTCGCTAGTTTGAACTGTTTCCACAACTACTTCTTGTTTATTAGAATTTTGGTAGTAAGCAATTAATGCAAATACTGAACCAACTAATGCTACAGCCATTGTTGGTAATTCTAAGTAAGCCACGCAGATATAACCTAGGATTACGTATGGAGTTAATTCTTTCTTCAACATTACAGATAAAATCATTGCAAACCCGATTGCAGGAATTAACCCACCAGCTACACCGAAACCACTAATCAACCATTTAGGTAAAGCATTAACAAATGCTTCTAATGCTGGACGGCTTAGTGCAGATAAGATACCAATAATGAAACCAGCAACAGCTAAACCGATATAAGTTGAGTGTGCAATTAGTTTAAATTTACCAAAGTGACCATTTTCAATCGCTTTTTCAGCCATTTTTGGATTACCAGCGAAGAATGTGTATAAGAATGTTGTAACGAATTGGAATAATACCGCAAATGGGAATGAAAGTGCTAATGCATTTTCAGGTGTAATCCCTTGATCTTTTAATGTAATTACCATAATCGTACCTACGATACCAGGTCCTACTGGGTTAGGTGGAACTGTACCACCAGCACCTACCCCGAATCCCATATAAGCTAATTCAGCTAAAGCTCCGAATGTTAATGCTGTAGGAATATCTCCTAAAATTAACCCTACAAAAAACGCCATAACAATTGCTCTGTTTGTATAAATTCCTAGTAACATCCCTGAATAACAGAATGCTGTCACTAGACCAATCAAAATACCTTGCATTAATGAAATTTCCATTGTTCTCCCTCTTTTCAGCTAATCATTTCTAATAATTTTTCTAAAGTTTGTGCTCCGTCATTTGTAACCGGAGAAGTTTTTGTATTGAATTGAACATTGAATTTTTCTTTCATTGTTCGAAGTGCTTGTTTGTCTTCTTCTCCTAGATAAATGAATTGTGATACTTTATCCTTTCCAGGAGCTGCATGAATGTTACCTACATTCACATATTCCATCGGAAATCCTAGTTCACATAAGCGAAGTGCATCCGCTGGACTGGATACCACTACAAAAATTGTTTGGTGTGGGGCAGCTTTCCAAATAATTTCAGCAGTTCTTTGAATCGTCCAAAAACGTACATTCACTTCTTTTGGCAATACAGTTGTCATTAATGTTTGTTGTAATTCATCTGTTGACACTGCATCATTTGCACAAATGGCTAAGTTAACTCCTAAACTCTTAATCCATAATTGTCCTTGACCATGGATAAGTCTTTCGTCAATTCTGACCATTTTAATGTTTGGTTTGTTTTCCATGTTTTCATTCCTTTCTTTTCTTTTTTACCAGTACATTTCCCAGTCTTTCTTTTTACGCATAAGCGCTTCTAGATAGAAGTAATCACCCCAAATATTTCCCTCGTTAACCCCCTTCCCTGAATGCCATGAATATACTCCTTCATTTAATAAGGCAACGATAGTAGATCCTTTTTTATCCGTATATTTGGTGATTAGGTTATATAGAATTCTGTCTGCCCATTTTTCATACTCTTTAATCGCTTCATTATTTGGAAGCTCTTTAGCCATTTGTTGGATTCCACAAACTGCAATGGCAGCTGCGGAAGTATCTCTTGGTTGGCCCGAAGTATCATCAAAGATTAAGTCCCAATAACATACAAAGTCTTCCGGTACACGGTTTAAGAAGTAATTTGTTACGGCTTGGAAATATTCGACATTAGTTTCTGCCGGAGCATACGCATTGCAAAGTGCAATTCCATAAATTAACCACGCTTGCCCTCTTGCCCATGCAGAATCATCCGAATACCCTTGTCTTGTTTTTCCATATGCAGGTTCTCCTGTTTCTGGATCAAAGTAGAAAGTGTGGAAAGCAGAAGCATCTTGACGAATAGCGTTTTTCAACGTTGTCTTGAAGTGAGCTTTGGCCATTTCTTCATATTTGCTATCTCCAGTTTCATTACTTGCCCAGAATAGAAGAGGAATATTTAATAAGCAATCCACGATTAAGCGGTAGTTATCACGTGCTCCTAATTCTCCCCAAGCTTGAATGAAGTTTCCTTTTTCTTGATATCTTGAAGCGAGTTGGTCCGCAGCTTTAATGGCTGCTTCTTTTGCTTTCTCATTTCCTGTTAGCTTATAAGCGCTGACACAAGAAGGAGTATAAAGGAAGCCTAAGTCGTGGTGATTAACTTCGATTAATCGTTCAATTCGTTCAATGAAGGAATCCACATTCTTTTCGGCAGCTACTTTATATTTCTCTTCCCCAGTAAATTCATAAGCGAGCCACAACATTCCAGTCCAAAAACCATTGGTCCATTCGATATTTTCCATCGGTTTATAGTCATTATCGAATGTTGCTGGCGTTGGGTATTGTTCCCCCAACTGCTCTAAGTTACTATCAATTTTTTCTAAACAAACTTTGATCGCTTCATCTACTAAAGCAGGAGTTAAGACCTCCGCCTCATTCGGTTGATACACTTTCAAAAGTTCGATATTTTTATCAATCATTCTTGCACCTCTCTATAAGGCAACTTAACACGTTAACTCGTTAAGTTCATTGTACCCTATTTTTTTATTTTTGTAAACGTTTTTTTGAAAAAATAAGTGAAATTGTTAATAATAAAATTCCAAGTAACGTATACACTTCAAAATTCTTAGCCCCTGTGGCAGGTAAAGTCTCTTCTTTTGTTGTATTGGAGTCTTTTGAATCTTCTGTGTTTCTAATTTCAGTAGTTGATTCACTTGAACTTTGTTGTGTTTGCTCTTGTGTTTGTTCCTGAGTTGTTTCTTCTTCTGTTTGTTTTTTCACTAAATACGAGTAATATCTAATCTTGTTTTCAACAGTAGGTTCTGTTGAATTTTGTAATTCGTATTTGTCTGTGTTGAGTGCTGGTAGGCCTGCTGAAGGATCTTCTGGATTTAAGAATGCAATATCTAGTTTATTGCCCTCTTTCTTAATGGTATAAATCCCTTTTTCTTTTAATACGAGACCATCTTCTAACGTCAACTCAGAGTCATCATATTTTACAACTCCGTAAATTTGATTCGTCTTATCAAAGACTGCTTGCGTTTTTTCAGAATTTTCTACAACTTGAATGTCATCGTTGTTCTTTTCCTCTTCAAATTCTTTAGCTGAACGATTTGGATAGAGGACATACGCATATTTATTATTCGTAGCATCATGTGGTTGAACAATTGAAATGAAGCTATTTTCTACTTCTTCATCACTTTGTCCTTCATTAATATCCTTCCAAGTTCCTTTACGGTTTTCTTTTTTCACATTAACAGTTGTCGGTTCTAGGAATTTATATCCAATATTCATTTGCGTATTTTTAGATTTTAAGAGTAAATCTTTCACTTGCATTTTGGTATCAGCGTCTGAAACAGGAACTTCTTTTCCGTCTGCAACCACACTATAATCATTCTTCGAAGCACTGCGATTTCTTGATTCTCTTTGAACTTTACGGTTATCGACTACTGTATAAGCTTCATTATCCGTACTGTTCTTAATATCCGAACCGAGGAATACGATTCGATCGCCTAGAATAAACCATGATTTTTTGGCAGTTAGTGTTTTATTCCAGTTTTGGAAGTCCATCGCAACCGTTCCGTATTTATTACCTAGCGCTGTACTTCCAACAAATGAATGATCCATTGTTGTCATCCCAGACCCTTTTGCTCTAGCTTCGTTCGTTTCAGTAATCCCTGCTAGTTTATAAGGATCAACGGTTGCCCAATAATCATCACTATAATGACTTAAATCATCATTGTAGAGATAAGAGGCACCATCACTTGTATACCAACCTTTAGCATTTTCTTTATTCATGAATTCGTAGTTTTGAATCTTGTTCGAATACATGCTAATTCCGAAAGCAAATTCACGTTCTTTATTGTAGTAAGCCACTTTGTCCATCGCTTGATAGAGTTTGAGATACGTATCTCTTGGAGTCGCCTCTACCATCTGATTAGACATTAGACTTTCAAAGAGATGAACATCGTAGAAAGACTTCAATGATTTAAAGGTATCGTAGAAATCATCGGAAGAAACGATATCTTTCACTAGTCCTTGAAGTTTCGCTTTTTCTTGTTGATCACTTGCTTCGGCAATTCTTAAAATACCTCTTAAAACTTCCACTGCAGCATAGTGATCATTTTGTACTTTTCTGCTAAGTGAGCGACCTCTTGTCATATCCATCAACCCACCCTTATAAATCAAAGGTAAGAATCCTTGATGAATCCAGTGATAAAGAACATTTAATTTGTCATTACTAATCTTATAAGGACTTGCTTGAATAACAGGGAGTAATTGAGAAAATCCATCAATTAATACATTTCCGTATGCCCCTGTATAAGCAATATTTGTATGATCTACATAAGAACCATCATAGTAGAACCCTTCCCCCTCAGAAACTAATGCTAATACATTACTTACGGCTTGAATTGAGCGTTCTAATTTCGCGTCATCTTCAAGGAGTAGCGCTTCAATGATTTTAACTTTTCCCAAATCTGAAAGGTTCCCACCAACAGCTGTTTTACCACGGTTTTGGCTGACCATGATTTTAGATGGGTCTGGAACCATTTTGCTCACTGGTTTTAAGTATTTCGCAATTTCTTCTTTACTGAAATAACGATTCATAATCGTTAGGATATTGTTGATGGCACGAGGAACTCCAATTTCATAATCCCACCAATTTCCTTTAGATTCAGTATTTTCATTGTAGTAATGGTCATACATGAATTTCATGCTATGTTTGACTACTTGAATAACTTTGTCGTCGTTATAGTATTTTGAGTTTTTATTCGTAACTGATTTTGCAATTTGTTCCACACGTCTATACGTCTTCGTTAAATTGGCTGATTTAGAGTAATCCCCAACTGCATCCCAAATTTTCTTTTCATCATTTGCTAAGAAACTAGATAGATACCCTTCTACTTCTTTTTCATTAATGTTAAAGATTTCTTTCATATAACTACTCTCTGTCGAGTAAAAGTCATTCCCAGAAATCATGGCATCCCATTTTTTTAACAAGTTTTCATAGGTTGCATTTGGTTCAAGCACTTTCAGTGGAACTACTTTATCCTTACTTCCTGGAGCGCTTACAACTAATTCAGTACTTCCAGCCTTTTTAGGAACAATTGCTCCGTTTTCAATGGTAGCAACAGAAGTGTCTTTAATCTTGTACGTATATTTGGAATCGAGCACCCATCGTTTGTCAGTCGTTAAAGTAACTGAATCATCAAAATCAATTTCTTTTGTCTTTTGCGGTTGAGTCTCTTTCTTCTCCTTTTTTTTGGTCAAGCTCACATCATCAAATTGAACTTTTCCTTTTCCTGTTTCAAAGAATAACTCCACTCGGATTTTTGTCGCTTCACTTCCTGCGACAAACTCCTCCGTAATCGTCGTCCAATCGTTATCTCCGACTAAACTCTTGCTATACCAAAGTGGTGAAAGCTGTTTGTTATTGCTGTCATAAGACATAATGCGAACTCTAGCACCAATTTTTGAGTCTAATTTTTCTGTTTTGATTCTCACTGAAAAAGTATACTTTTGATTCGGTTCAACTGGAATATCTTGTCCTACTACCGCTCTCATTTCAGATTCAGCTTCCATTAAAAGATTCGCTTCATCTGTAATTTGAATTTTATACTTTCCTTTTTCTCCTTTAGCAATCCAAGGAGTATTCCAATCAACTGCTGATTTTCCAGTCCATTTTTCCCCTGTATCGAGGGTCGAATCAAACGTTCCATTTTTTACAAGATTGACTGTTTGTTCTGCCTGAGTTTCCTTATGATCCTCAGCATATACAAGATTTCCCTGAGAGACTCCCAGAGACGAAACCAAAGCAAAAGCTAAAACTAAACAGCTCGACCAAACTTTTTTCATCATGACCATACTTCCGTTTTTAACTTAACGTGTTAACCCTATAAATGAATTCTACCACTCCTTTTAGAATTTGTAAACGGTTTATTTAAAAAATTAAAAAAAATAAGAATCCCCCACATTAGGAGGATTCTTATTTTATTCAGCAATCAAATTAACTTCATAAAAATCAGGATGGATAAAGCTTTCCGAGTATTCAATCACTTCTTTGGTTGTATTGTTAAAGATTGTTTTCTTTACAATCACTACCGAATTGGTTTGGAGCTCGTTTGTTTCAAGAATATCCACTGTCTTAAATTCAATCGTCATGCTCATAGGCATATTTACTAAGTTATTTTCAATACCCAACTCTTTAGAGACACTTCCACCATCAGTAATATGACGAACTGCCTCTTCACTTAATAAAGTCGTTTGAACAAAACGCTTTTGAATTTTCCATAAAGTATCGTCAATCATCGCTCTTTGAACGATTTCATATAAAGGACCTTTCCCTTCAAATTGACTTAAAACTCGTTTATCTTTACAGATTTGTATCGAAGTCTCTACTCGTTCCGAATTCTTTTGCGGATTGAATTTCTTCGTTAGTCTTTCACTGAAACTAACTTTTCGATGCAACATGTTTTTACGAACGAAGGTCCCTTCTCCTTGTCTTCGAATCAAGTACCCTTCTGCCACTAAATCATTTAATGCTTTAACGACTGTTGTATTACTAACCTGATAGATTTTTTTCAAATCACCTTCGGAATAAATTTTAGAGCCAGGTTTAAATTTGCCTTCGTCAATCTCTTTTAAAATGTTTTGTTTTATAATTTCATACTTTGGTAACACACATAAACACTTCCGTCCTTTTATTTTAAAGTCATCATAACAAAATAATTTCCTCAAGTAAACAGAATAAACACCCCTTCTACGGGAAGGGGCGTTTAGGATTAAGGTTGTTTACCGATGTACGCTAAAATACCGCCATCCACATAGAGGATATGACCATTTACAAAGTCACTTGCACTACTTGCAAGGAAGATGGCCGGACCTTTCAAATCTTCTGCTTCTCCCCATCTTTCTGCTGGTGTTTTTGCGATAATAAATTTATCAAATGGATGTCTTTCTCCATCCGGTTGAATTTCACGAAGAGGAGCTGTTTGCGGTGTCGCAATATAACCAGGTCCAATTCCATTACATTGAATATTGTAGCATCCATATTCTGATGCAATGTTACGTGTTAACATCTTCAATCCGCCTTTAGCTGCTGCATAGGCAGAAACAGTTTCGCGTCCTAATTCACTCATCATTGAACAGATGTTAATGATTTTACCGCCACCTTTTTTAATCATTGAAGGAATAACGGCTTTTGATACGATAAATGGCGCATTTAAGTCCACATCGATGACTTGGCGGAAATCTTCAGCCGCCATTTCATGCATTGGAATTCGTTTGATGATTCCAGCATTGTTGACTAAGATATCAATAACGCCTACTTCTTCTTCGATTTTTTTCACCATTTCTTGAACACCAGGTTCATCCGTAACGTCACAAACATATCCGTAAGCTTTAATGCCTTTTTCCGCATAGTTTGCTAGCCCTTTTTCTACTCCACTTTCATTTCTATCATTAAATACGATAGTGGCACCAGCACTAGCTAACGCTTCTGCAATCGCAAACCCGATTCCGTATACTGCACCTGTTACGAGTGCAACTTTGCCTTTTAATGAAAACATGTCATTTGTCATTTTACTTACTCCTCACTATTTAAGATCTTGCATTGGAACCATATCCATGTCGGTATAGGTGATGTTTTCTCCAGCCATTCCCCAGATGAATGTGTAGTTTGACGTTCCCACACCTGAGTGAATAGACCAACTTGGTGAAATACATGCTTCTTCGTTTCCAACGACTAAGTGTTTTGTTTCTTGCGGAGTCCCCATGAAGTGGAAGACTCTTGTATCAGGTTCCATATCAAAATAAAGGTATGTTTCCATACGACGTTCATGCGTATGACATGGCATTGTATTCCAAGAGCTACCTGGTTCAAGGACTGTGTACCCTAATTGTAATTGGCAGCTTTCGCATTGATTTGGATGAACATATTGATAAATTTTTCTTTGGTTTAATGTATTAGATTCACCCATGCAAAGTGGAACAATTTTTTCAATGCTTAATTTTTTGTTTGGATATTTATGATGTGCTGGAACGGACACAACGTAGAATTTCGCAGGATCTTCAGCAGAAATACTTGAAAAAGCAATTTCTCTTGTCTCTTTTCCGATGTAATATCCATCTTGTTTCACCATATTTTCTGAAACACCATCAATTTCAATGACACCTGGGCCCCCAATATTAATCACACCCATTTCACGTCTTTGAAGGAAGTATTCCACTCCTAACTCTTTAGATAATTCGATAGTTAATTTCCCTTCAACTGGCATTACCCCACCAAAAATCATGCGGTCGTTATGAGTGTACGTTAACTTCACTTGATTTGGTTCAAATACTTTCTCAACTAAGAATTCCTTTCTTAATTGCTCCGTAGAATAATGTCTGATGTCCTCTGGACTGTGTGTATATCTCGTTTCCATAGTTCTCCTCCTTAATTGATTCATAAAAGCTTTTTACTACCAAATCTTTTTTCTCCTTTGGTAGCGCTCTCGCGTTCAGTCTAACACTAAACGAAACCAGTTTCAAGTAAAACTTAACGTGTTAACACGTAAACTTGTTCTTTTTAAAATATTTTCTGGCGTATTTCACAATATGTAGATTGGATGCGAACTTCAAAAACGCCTTAAAATAGATATAAATTAGCATTATATTTTAGTTCGAAATTCTCGGTTTCACAAAGCGAGTTGACAAAAACCTTTTTTGATTTTTTCAAAAAAAGGTGCAATAAGAAAATCTTATTGCACCTAAAATGAATAGATGGCGACCAGTTTTTGGCAATTCTAGTTTTCGTTTTATTCATTTTCTTAACTAGTAATTAAAATATATTGCATGATTATTTTCATGCCTTTATTCTCCTAAAACAATGACTCTATACTTTCTTGTTCTTTCTCGTGTTTTATCAAAGTCGGCAAAATAAACATACCCAGTTTTACCAATTCCTAATTGACCATCCACTACTGCTAATGTTTCACTTGCACCTATAATAGTGGCCTTGATATGCGCATCTCCATTCCAAAGGTAGCTACGATCTCCATTTGGTAGCCATTCTTCTGGGTTAGGCCATGATTCTACTTCTTTATAGTGTGCTTCGCCTGGATAATTGTAACTTTGCGCATTTATATGGGGCGGAACTATACTTTCTAAGATTCGATTCAAATCTAATTGTAAGAAATCCACTCCGTCTTCATCTCGATCATGTGTATCTTCTTCAAAGAAAATAGAACATGTCGTATGTGCTGTTACAACTGTACAAGTTCCCGATTGAATACCACTTTCTAAAATAGTATCTTTTACACTTTGCGTAATATCCACATAGGATACAGCCTTTTCTTTTGTTTCAACTTTAAACTCTTTTTGAAATACACTCATGATTAACCCTCATTCATCACTTGATCAATCGCTTCAACCATTAATCTCAACATTTCTTTTGGATTTTCAGCTTTTACGATACCACTTGTGCAACCAGTACCTTCTGCGCCTAATTTAATAGTCCGATAGACATCCTTTTCATTCATAATTCCTGCACCTTGCATCATAAGAATATTAGGATTTACTGACTTCACTTGTTCATTCGTTTTCACAATATAAGAATCATCGCTGGTTTGTCCAGTACCAATAAGCTCTGTCGGTTCACAAAGCATAATTGTTGGCTCTAACATTGCAAGCATTCTCGCTTCTTGAATAGAATCCGCACATAGAACTGTAATCATTCCTAGTTCTTTTGCTTTATTTACGGACGCCACTACTTGTGATGTTGTTAATGGATGTTCGGCATGGTTTAAGAACGTTGCTCTAGCACCAGCATTATATAACGATGCTGGTAATACAGCTCCCATTCCCCTACCGCAATCAATTCCATCTAAATGTTGAGCCGTTACAATAATATTTTTTGTTTCACTCGCAACTCTACTAATATCTGCATATGGGCAAGTCACAAAAATACTAATTTCAGGATAAACCTCTGCTAAATGGTCCGCTTCTTTAGCTAACTCTAGTAATTCATCACCAAATAAATATGATTTGGGATTGAAGATAAAGAATTTGCTTTTTACAATTTTCATATTTCTCCTCCTAATTTATTTGGTTTCAAATACTTTGTAATAATGTTCAAGAGTATTTTCCATACCCTTTCTTGATAAATTCACAATATCAATATAGTTTTCTACATATCCATCAGCAACTGCTTTGGCACCAGAGTATATAAAATCACTATAAATGTTAATCTTTGAAATACCATGTGTAGCACAACGATTTAGGTTATCATCTCCAGAACCTGACCCGCCATGCAATACCAAAGGAATAGTAAGTGCTTCATTCAACTCTTCTAACCGTTCAAAGTTTAATTTTGGAGTACCTTTATACAACCCATGAGAAGTACCAATAGAAACAGCTAATGAATCTACATTCGTTTCTTCAACAAATTTCTTAGCATCTTCAACACTCGTATAAATGGATTTCACCTCTTCATTATTCGAAGCAGCATTTGCTCCAACAAATCCAATTTCAGCTTCTACATCTACACCAAATTGATGTGCGTATTCCACAACGTCTTTCGTTTTACGAACATTTTCCTCAAATGTATCTAATGAAGCATCAATCATGACTGAATTAAATCCAAGTTCAATAGCACGTTTAATGAATTCAAAATCTTGACCATGATCGAGATGCAACACAACCGGAGTATTTGTTACTTCTTGGAAATAACGTCCAATTGCTGCTGCGTCTTCTAAACTTAAATATTGAGAATGTACTTGTGCATAAGCAAGAATTAACGGTAATTTTCTAGATTCGCTGATTTCACTGTATGCTTTTGCAGAATTCCAATCGATGAAATTAGTTGCTGGAACTGCATAATGCTCTTTTTTTGCATTTCCCAAAACATCTCTCATTCTTGCTTTCATGATTAAGCCTCCAATGCTTGTTTCAATTCATTCCATAAAGAATCGATTCCCATACCTGTAAGTAATGGCAATCCCATAATTACTTTATCTTTTACGGAATCAGGAACTACTGTTGTAGAAATAACTACGTCATATTCATCAAGTCTATTTACTTCTTCTGATACTTTAGATTGGAATACTTGGACTTTATCTTCGTACCCATTATCTTTCAACCATTGTTTTACTTTACCAACTACCACAGTAGATGTTGCGATACCTGAACCACACATAACTAATAATTTTTTCATAATATACACTCCTATTTTGCAGCACGCACTTTGTTAATATAGAATAATCCAGCTAATGAGCCTACTAATACAATCGTTAAAATAACCCATGGAGCTGTTTGTCCAGCAAAGACAAATAACCAAGTTGGCCATAAGCCGCCTTCTGCTAGCGCTGTAATACTTGTATTTCCACCTAAATCAAAGTTAGCTGCTTTTGCTGCTTGCGTAACAAGAGGCGCAACCCATGATGTAATATAGAAAATACTTGTCATATAAATCGCTCCACCGACAACTGTTCGAACAATATTTCCTTTAAATACAGCTGCCATTAAGCAGACTACGAATGGGATTGTTGCAAGGTCACCAAATGGTAATGTTTGGTTTCCAGGCAAGATGACTGCAAGTAAAATTGTAATTGGTACTAAAAGTAATGAACTTGATAATACTGCTGGATGTCCTACTGACAATGCTGAGTCCATACCAATATTTACTTCACGACCTGGGAAACGTTTTTGAACGAATTCGTTAGCAGCTTCTGAGATTGGCGTTAAACCTTCCATTAATAGAGATACCATACGTGGCATAAGAACCATTACAGCAGACATTTTAACACCTAATTGAAGAACTCCTTTTGCATCATAACCAGCTAAAAGTCCCATAGCAATACCAATAATCAAACCTAAAACTGTGCTTTCACCAAACACACCAAATTTCTTTTGGATACTTTCTGGGTTAGCTTCAATTTTGTTAAATCCAGGAATACGGTCAAATAACCAGTTTAAAGGAATCGCAACTAGGAATCCAGGTGCTGAAGTTCCGTGTGGGAATGTAATATTAGGAAATCCATAGAATTTTTTGATTGCTGGTGCAATAAGATCTGCTAATAAGTAAATCATTACTAAATAAGTAGCAGTAGCATATAAACCCAATGTGAAATCTTGTGTAACTGCGTAAACTAGCGAAGCAACAAAGGCTGCATGCCAGAAATTCCACATATCAACCATCAATGTTTTTGTTAACCCTAAGAATAAAAGTAAAATGTTAATACCGATACCAATTGGAATAGCAAGCGAACCTAACAATGTACCATAGGAAATTGCTGCAGCAGCTGGCCAACCAACGTCAATTGTTGTTAAGTTTAAACCAAAACGTTCAACCATTGCTTGAGCCGCAGGTCCTAAGCTACCTCCTAGCAAATCGACTACCATATTTAATCCTACAAAACCAACCCCAACAATAATACCTGATACAAAGGCTTTTTTAGGTTTTGTTCCAAGAGCCATACCAAAAATAAAAATTAAAATTGGTAGAACAACAATGGCTCCTAAATCAATAAATTTTTGAAATAATTCTAACATTATAATTTCCTCCTAATGTATAATAATCAGAATATCAGTCTGATACTGATGATTTAGTAGCTTTCTGTCCTCCTCTCCTATTACTAAACCATTTAATTATTTAATATTTTTTAATGCTAATACTTCTTTTATCTCCGAGTTAGGTGTATTTTCATCCATGCTCAAGATTCTTTCCATTATGTCTTTATCCTGTAAGACTTCCATCAGTTGTTGAAGCATCGTCAATTGACTGTGTGCTTCTTTCAGAGCGAGCATAAAAATTACTCTCACGGGAACTTCAACATCATTAGTTCCCATTTGATAAAATGAAACAGCTTCTTTCAATGTCATTAACGCTATTTGTTCTTTATTCACATGTTCTACATCTGTATGTGGGATAGCAATTCCATACGCTTCAAACTGCAATCCTGTCGGAAAAACATGCTCTCTATCAATAATTGCTTGTTTATAAGATTCTTTTACAATTCCTTTACTGATTAATTTATCAGCCAAATAGCTTAACGCTTCTTCTTTCGTTTTCATGTTTGGAACATTCATTTCAAAGACTTCCTCATTTAGCATTTTGGCTCACCTCCTTTAATAGTCTTTCCTTAATTTCATCACCATTATTCATGAACACCAATTCATTCATTAATTCTTGATTTTCAATCACAGAATATAATGCGATTAAACTATCTTTAAAAATCGGAATATCATTTTCTGCAACGGCAATAAGGATGATTAATTTAACATTATTTTTACCCCAATTAATCGGCTTATCTAATGTCATAAATATTAATTCAGACTGATTAACAAATCTTGGATCACAGTGAGGTAAAGCAACTCCTGTGTATACACTTGTACTACCTAACGTTTCTCTTTCAAGAATTGACTCTTTAAACCCTTGAATTCTTCGATTAGACAGGTCGCATTCATCAATCATTTTCTCAATACATTCTTTTTTATTTTTCACAGATACATGAACTAATTTAGGTGTCTTAATTAATGTTTGTAATGACTCCATGTTAAACTTTCTACCATCTAAACTTGTTCGCATTAATGTGTAATTATCAGTCATATGATCAGTGTAGAAACTTCTTATAGATTCAATTTCCCCTTTTGTAAGAATTGGGCTAACCTCAATCACAGGAATCGTTATATCTGGAAGCGAAATTGTAGAAATAATTAAATCGATATTGCTTAAATCATAAAAATCGATTTCTCGTACACTAATATTTGTAATCTTTGCATCTGCATCAAAAATCTTGTGGAGCTTACTCATGATTAATTCTGAAGTTGCGATACCATTTTGACAGATAACAACGACATTCAAAGGTTTTAGTATTTTTTCAATTGCCAATTGAAAATGAATTACGATAAATGCCAACTCTTCGTTAGGAATATTGATTTCATAGTATTTACCCAAGTCTCGAATAGCGATCCAAATGACATTAAACAAACTAGAATATTGTTTTTTTATTTCCTCTATAGCCGGATTTGTAATGTAAATTTGATTTCGTAATCTGAAAATCATTTTTGAAATGTGGTTTGATAACATCAATTTCAAATGTTTGTCTTTAGTTAAGTCAAGACTAAGTAAACTAGATACTTTTTCGATTAATTCATTTACCTGCTCCTCAATATTTTGAATATAATCAGCTGATTGTATACTAAACCCGTAAGCAAGCAAACTATACGCCATTGCTTCAATCTCATAAGGAGAAATTTCTGAAAAAGGCTTATCAATAATGTTCTCCAACAATTCTCCAGAAAAGAAATAAACTTCTAAGTGGTTAAGATCATTTATCAAGTTACTTGTTCTTTTCGTTAAGTAATTATTTTGATCAGTTCTCTTTTTAAAAACTAGACATTCTGTAAGTAATAACCATGAATAATCATCTGAAAATTGGTGATGATACTTTTGAGATAATCTATCAATAGCCTCTCTACATTTTTCAACATCGCCTTTTGTAAAAAATCCTTCTAACCCTTCTTCACTACGGATTGTTGGATTTTGAGTTATATAAGAATGTAATGCTTTTCTAATACTCCACTCATCACCATCCACATAAAAACAATCATGTTTGATTCGGATTTTCAAATCAAACTCTCCTAAATTGTTCTCTAATTTATCAATATCTCTATGAACGGTTGATTCTGTAACGAACATTCCTTCAGCAAACTCATAGATATCTAATTTATCTTGATTAATAAATAACCTTTTAATAATCTCTGATTCTCTATACTCTGGCGTATAATTTTCTGCCCCAGATTCAAATTTATTCTCCAAAAGAAAAGCATGAATCCTTTTTCTTTCTTCATCAGCAGATAACTTGATTCCTTTTCTTGGAACTTTAATAATTCTGCTGTTCAATGCTCCTTCTTCTAAAAAGTAATTTATTTTGTCAATATCTTGATAAACAGTTTTCGTAGAAACTCCGTACTTTTCAGATAATTGGTTTGCTGAGAGATACTCATTTTGTTTAAGCAAAAATTCTAATAGGAAAATTTGTCTTGCATTCATGCTTTCACTCCCTAATCAATTTATTTCTACTGCAAGCGTTTTATCACACTTCTAGTATATGATATGCCTACAATTATTTTTATTCTTTCTAGTTCCAGATTAATGTGGAACTAATTATATTTTTATCTCTATTTATTATATTTTCATTAACATATAGCAACCATAATTAGATTTAATTTAGGTGTTAATGGGAATATTTCAGATTTTATACTAGACTTTATAAAAAAATAAGAGATAGAACTATGTCTATCTCTTTTCTAATAAAATGAAGATACTTAATTATTTAAATACTTACCTTCTACTCCTAAAACATCACAAACTTTCTTCAAGTCTGCTTTTGAAAGGACGTTGTTTTCGTAGATGCTCTTTCCACTAACACGTTTTAGTTCTAAGGCAATATGTGCTGCTTTATCAGCTGTCTCAATGAGACCAAAGCAGTCCTGGTAGTCTTTTCCGGTTGAAAGCACTCCATGTTTAGCCCAGACAACAAGGCGATGAGTTTCCAGTTCACGGGCTGTATCGTCACCGATTAACTGGGTTCCTGGTACTTCCCAAGGCAACACAGCGATTCCGTCGTGGAATACAACAATAGATTCTGTTAACACTGACCATAAATCAAGCGTTAATGATTCACTCGTTACTTCATCTAATAATGAGTAAATAACAATATTGGTCGCATGATTATGAATCACAACACGGTGATTGGAATCCACTTTTAGACGCGCAGCATGAGCGAGTATATGCATGAAGATTTCACTGGTTGGACGTTTTCCCGTCACGAATCCTGCTACTACTCGGTACCCTTTTGGAGTCAATTGAATGATTCCAGTGTCCTCATGAGGTTGTAAACACAATGTTCTGAAGTGACTTCCTGAAGCGGTGATTAAGAGATATTCTCCTTGTACGTGCTCAGGGACATCAAGCACTTCCACTTCTTTTCTATTTTCAGTGTAATAAGTGTACGAGGTTCCTTCAAGGTCTGCTTCAATCGAACTGGCTTCCTCTTTTGTGAGACGATAACTTACATTACCACCATTGTATTCATCCCACCCCTTATTCCACATGTCATATGTCACATGGCAGAGTTCATAAATATAGTCTGGGTATGTCATACAAATCTCCTTTCATTTCTATAAAAAATTAAAAATTATAATTACAATACCCCCTGTGAATCATTCATCAGGGGGCTCTATTTTAATCTTCAGGCTTGAAATCAGGTGCTTCAATCTTATCCACTTCTTGGAAAGGTGCCAATGTCGATACCATGACAATCGGTTCATCATAAGGATTTTTTACATAATGAACTTCATTAGGTTCAATATGAATAAACTCTCCTTTAGACAAAGTGACTTTTGCATCATCAACATAAATATCAATTTTCCCTTCAAGAACATAGAAATTTTCTTCCATAATTTCATGATAATGCGCTGGAAAATCTTGTCCCGGATTAAATCTTACTACTGCAAAATTGGAACGTGGCCCTTTCATCAAGTACTTTGGCCCACTATCACCAAAACGATAATCTTTCTCTTTTTCATCTAATACAAACATACAATCACTCCTTTATTATTCAGAACCTGGGGCAATCCACATATAATCTGTTAACCCCTTATCTGAAATATTTAGCAACTCTTTATAAAGCACTTGCCAATCATTGAAAATCTCTAAATATTTACGATGATTATCCATATCCGGTTCGTAAACTTTGTCAATTTGAACATATTGGGTTGTTTCTTCTAAATTATCGTAAACGCCACTACCAATCCCCGCTAGAAACGCAGCGCCAAGTGCTGTCGCTTCTTTTTCTTTTGGAGTAATCACTCTGATTCCTAAAATATCTGCAATCGTTTGTGACCATAACTCACTATAAGCGGAGCCACCCGCAAAGAAAATTTCATCTGGTTTATTTCCAGTGATTTCTTCAACCATTTTCAAGTGACCTAAGGTAATCAAACCCGCATTTTCCATAATGGACTTATAAAAGGTTGCTTTATTAAATTTTAAAGGGTCAATTGAAAAGTTTGTGAAAGTTGGGCTCGCGTGCTTCAAATTTCTAAAGTTCATGACATCCGCAAAAATCGAATACATTCCATAACATCCAATTGGAATTTTCTTCGCTTTTTGATCCATGAGCGCATACACAGAAGTTCCTAATTGTTTAGCTAGTTCCACATCTAAGTCTAAAAATGCATCCCTAAACCATCTCATCACGAGACCTGAACTCCAAGCAATTGCTTCTTGTTGCCACACAGAAGGAACCGAATGGCAATTTACTCGAATTCTACCTCTGTCATCCACATAAGGTTTATCGGTATTAAATTCATATTGCCAAAAGCTTCCTCCAAACAGGGCCGCTTGATTTGGTTTAATGGATCCAACCCCAATACAACCTAGTTGAGAGTCTCCACCACCGCAAACTACAATCGTTGATTCTGAGAGGCCAGTTTGACGAGCAGCTTCAGCACTTACATTTCCTACTGGAACCCCACTTTCATAGACAGGTGGGAATATATCATCCTTTAAGCCACATTTCTTCGCTACTTCCGGTAACCATTCGCGTTTAGCTAGGTCAAATAATCCGCTAGTAGAAGAATTACTTGGCTCTGAAACGATTTTTCCAGTTAATTTGAATACAATCCAATCGTTTATCATATTCATATATTTAGCCTTTTGGTAAAGTTCAGGCTTGTTTTTTTGAACCCAAAGCAAACGTGGAACTGCACTCAATGCAAATGTTTCGCCCGTTTCAAGATAGATTTCCATTTCTAACGTAGGATGTTCCCTCTTTAATGAAATCACTTCTTCTTTGGCTCTAGCATCGATGTTAGAAAAACCAATTAATTCCTTTTGATTTTCATCATAAAGAATGAACCCTTCTCTCATTGAATCTGTTGAGATCCCTTTAATATCTTCAGGAGCAATATTATTTTTTTCTATTAGATTTCGAATACAGCGCTGGATAATCTCCCAGTTTTTTTCAAAATCAAAACCTACACTTCCTGGGTATTCATCGTATACAGGATGTTCCCATTCAATTTGCTCAATAGCTTTTTGCACACCGTCTTTTTGGAATAAAATAGCTCTAAAACTCCCTGTGCCTCCATCGAGCGCTAATAAGTATTCTCTTCTTTCTTCCATGTGCAGTCTCCTAATAGAAGCTCTGCTGTGTTTTCATCCGTAATTAATACATTAACAAAACCATGTGTAATGGCAGTATGAATAATTGGAAGTTTAGCGTCTCCTCCAGCTGCAACAATGATATAATCATAATTTTTAAGTTTATCTAGCTTAGTACTGATGATTCTGTCTTCAATCTCATCATCAACGAGATTGCCATCCTCATCCATAAAGTGCATTAGCATATCTCCAACTGCACCTTTACTCTTTAAGCTTTCAAACTTCTCAGGTGTGAGAAGACCTGATTTCAGTATGGTCGAATGTTCTTGCATTCCACCTAAACTAGAAACAACTACATTGATTTTCTCCGTCATTTCGACAATATCGGATACTGATTTTTCTTTCAAAATTGCTTCCGTTAATTCTTTACTACCTACAACTAATGGAGCAGGAATTAAATAGTGTTTAATATCAATGATTCCATTTCCAATCTGTCTGATATAGGGCATTACTCCACCAGTCATGGAGATGACAGATAAATTTTTATCCGTCAATCCTGATAAATGTCTGAGGAAGGCTCCCATTGTTTCACCATAACCAACTCCAACGAATGCATCATCTTTAATTAAATCATTCAGATACATGGCCGTAGCTTGTCCTAAATCTTCCGCTAAGTTTTCATTGCTACTCCATGGCACAACAAAGACATCTTTTAAATTGTATTTTTCTATTAACTGTTGTTCAATCTTGTTTTTATCCCGATAGACTGTCGAAAAGTGGAAACGAACAATTTTCTTTTGACGTGACTCTTCTAACATTTTGATGATTTTAATTCGACTGACAGAAAGACGATCTGCAATCTCTTTTTGAGTCAAACCATCAATATAATAGAGCCATGCAACCTTATAAAGTAATGAATCTTTATAACGTTTATCTTTTTCAGAAAAATCCATTTTATTTACCCTCTTTACGAAAATCTTAACTGAATAAAGTATACACTACCCAAAAGAATTAGGGAAATAACACTCGTCTTCCCTAACCCTTTCATACCTACATTTTCAGATTATCGATTAATTAAATCTGTATAGTATTCAAATGCTTCTTTGTCCGTATATTTTTCATGAACAATTTTTGCAATACTCTTAGCCATTTCTGTTGGATGCATACTTTGGAAAATGTTACGCCCCATATCCAAACCTTTTGCTCCTCCTTGAATAGCTTTATAAGCTAATTCTAATGCTTCTTTCTCAGGTAATTTTTTACCTCCCGCAACGACAATAGGTACCGGACATGCAGCTACTACTTCTTCGAAATTATCACAATAATATGATTTGACTAAATTAGCTCCTAGTTCGGCTACGATACGAGTTGCTAGTTTGAAGAAGCGGTCGGTTCTTTCCATATCTTTTCCGACTGCTACAACTCCCATCGTTGGAATGCCATAACGATTACCAAGGTTAACCGCTCTAGATAAATTATCTAAGCTTGATAATTGTCCTTCAGCTCCGATAAAAGTTTGAACGGCTAAGCAGTCTGCATTTAATCGAATGGCTTCTTCAATATCCACCGCTAAGATTTCATGACTTAAATCATCATTCAGCATGGATGAACCTGAAGTCACTCGTAAAGCTGTTGATTTTCTCCAACTTGGATCAACACTTGTTCGAATCGCTCCACGTGTACCCATCAAGCAATCTACTTCTGGTGCGATTTTTGGAAGCACGATATCTAGACGTTCCAATCCAGCAGTTGAGCCCATGAAATACCCATGGTCAAAAGCAAACATCACTGTATTCCCGCTTTTAGGATTGAAAATATTCGCTAAATGTTTCTTCATTCCGTAATCGACATTATGAGCCCCTTTTACAAAGAATTGATCTAATGTCTTAACCGGTTGATCGATATAATATTCTTTTGAAACTTTTAAACCTTCTAAATCTGCCATTATTTTTCCTCCTAGAAATCGTATTTATCCATATTTTCCTTCGTGAAGATTGTTCTTTCTGGCAATAATACAACCCCACTATCTGGTGAATCTTTATAGTTTGGATCTAAAATAGAGTTATTTTGAACTTCAACTTCTCCAATTCCAGGAACATTAATCTTATCGCCAACTTTAGCTTGATTTCCTGAAGCTAAGTAGTTTGCAAGATACACAGCAAGAGCTCCTTGCACTTTTACATCCCATAGACCCCATTCTTCGATAATGTCATCTTTTGCATATTTCTTAATAGAGTTAGGAGTTGAGAATCCAGTTACAGTAATATCCTTCTTCGTAAGTTTTGCGTTTTGAACCGCTTGTAATTGTCCTGGTAAAGCTGTTGAGTCATTACAAATGATTAAATCAATATCTTTATGCGCTGATAAGATTGATTGACCTACGTTTAAAGCTTGTTGAGCATCTTGGTTACTGTAGTAATTTGATTCATTCACATTTTCCCAGTTTGGATAGTTTTTCTTAATATATTCTTCACCCACTTTTTGCCAAGAGTTTTGGTCTTGTACGGTTGAAGAAGAATAGTGCCATGCATATTTAATCTTGTCTTTCTTAGGATCCTTTCCACGTTTTTCTAATGCATCCACACTCATTTTCACTAACATTTCCCCTAATTGAGTCGGAGTTCCTTGAGATACCATTAAACTACGTGCATCTGGAGAAACGTCTGAGTCCCAAGTAACGACTTTCAACCCTGCCTTTTGAGCTTGTTTTAGGGCATTATCTAGTCCTGTTGGGTCTACAGAAGAAACTGCAATAGAGCCTGCTCCTGTTTGAACCGCGTTGTTGATAATGGTTACTTGGTTGGCTACTGAAGCTACAGGGTTCCCATTATAATCCACTGTAAAGCCTTCTTTTTTAGCCATTTCTTGAGCGCCTAAGTTTCCAGATTCAAAGAAAGAATTCCCTGTTACTTTAGGGATGAAGACTACTTTCCCACCATTGTTTGCAGTTTGAGTTGTTGCGTTTGAATTTGAATTTGAAGTTGAACTTGAATTTTGACTACTGTTTCCACAAGCGCCTAAAAAGAAAGCCGTTGCTCCAACTAGGACACCATACGTTAAAAATTTTCTAAATTTCATGTTAATTCTCCTTTTATAGAACTCATTCTTTTGACAACTTTGCAACTGGGGAATCTCACACTATGAACTATTCATCGCTTCTTTCCTCCTTATTTCTTTTTCATTATTTTTTGGAACACTTTTGAATGAATCATAAAGTTGATAATGAGTGATAGAATCAATAGAATTCCAACTGGAATATCTTGATATTGCGCATTAACTCCAATAAGTGTTAAACCAAATTTCATAAAACCTATAATTAAGGCTGCTAACCCTGTGCCAATAACATTTCCTTTACCACCATAGATAGAAGTTCCTCCTAAAACCACCGCAGTGATAATTGGTAAGGTCAAATCAGCTCCAAAGTCCGGCTTGGCTGTACCAAGATAGGATGTGAGTAGAATTCCTGAAATTGAAGCGGCAATCCCCGATAAGACGTAGGTACTCATTACAACTCTAGCAGTCTTAATTCCAGAGTATTCCGCGGTATTTCGGTTCACACCGATGAGGAAGATTTTTCTTCCGTATTTTGTAAGGTGTAATAGAATAAACGAAAGGATTAATAAGACTGCGAAGATAATGACCTGATTTGGAATCCCAGCGATGTTCCCTGCAGCAATCTCCTGAAATTCAGGTGGAAAATTAGTAATCCCTTGATAAGCTACTACTCCAGCAAGTGCGGGAACGACCAAAGCCAATCCTGAATAGAGGAAGGATCCACCTAGTGTAATGACCATCGGCTGAACTTTTGCATACGCAATTAACATTCCACTAATCAGTCCACAAAGAGCTCCTACCAGTAGCCCAAGAAGCACGGCTAACCAAATATTAAGCCCCATCTTTTGCCAGAGAACCCCTACACAAATTGACGTCAATCCCATAATGGATCCAGCTTGAATATCCATTCCTCCTGTAATAATGACGTAAGTAACCAATAGAGAAACGATACACACCGGAATAAAATTATTAATCGAATTCATTAAAATGAATGGATTCAAGAAACGCGGATTCAAACTTCCGAAAATGACAAACTCTAAAATTAAGAGAAGAACTAAGAAATACTCCCAGCGCCATTTTAGAGAACTGAATATTGATTTTTTGCTCTTTTCCATCTTATTCCCCTCCTTGTTCTACTCTTACGCGGAGTCGTTCTTTTCGAATATTTTCTTGCGTTCTTTGGTTGGAAATGGCTCCAATCACCACAATCGCAATTAAGATTCCTCCAGTAATCGTATTGTTGAATGTTGAAGGGAAGTTTAAGAAGACTAGGATACTACTAATCGATGTCATCAGAATAGATCCAATAATCGCCCCAAATGTTGAGCCTTGCCCTCCTTCAAGAGCAATACCACCAATCACACATGCGGCAATTGCGGTCATTTCATAACCCGTTCCATCCGTTGGAGTCACAAATCCAATACGGCTCGCATATAAGACACCGCCGATAGCCGCAAAGCTTCCACAGATGATATAGCTGAGGAACTTAATTCTCTCTACCGGAATCCCGATGAGTCTTGCGCCATCGATATTATCTCCTACTGCTTTAAAGCTCTTACCCACCATTGTTTTTTTCGTAAAGAAGTAGAGTAAAATCGCAATAACTAAAGCGCTTGCAAATACGTATCCAAAAGTTCCGCCAATTGTTTCTTGAGAGATATTCAAAAATTCATTTGGAAAATCTTGTAACCATTGGCCATTTGTATAGATATATTGGAACCCACGAATAATCCCCATCATTCCAAGCGTCATAATAATCGAAGGAATTTTAAAGAGTACGATTCCAAGAGCATTAATAATGCCTATCACCATTCCTACGATAATCGCTACTATAAATACTGAGAAGATAGAAGCTCCCCCGTTTAACATCTTTCCCGTAATGGCTGCAGTTAAACCAACGATTGCTCCAATGGAGACATCAATTTCGCCTGTGAAAAGAACAAAACACATTCCTAAAGCCACCATCGCATAAACAGCACTGTTATTAACAATCTGGAAAATATTCTCAAGAGCCAAGAACTGTGGATTGAATAATCCTACGACTACAAAGAGTCCAATAATAAAAATGATTGAGACGATTTCTCGCTGTTTGAGTAAATTCTTCATGAGACTTTCTCTCCTTTTACAACACCGAATGAGGCACTCATCAGATTTTCTTGGGTGATTTCTTCACCGACAAACTCTGCATTAATTCTGCCATGATACATCGTTACTGCTCGGTCAGATAATTGAACAATTTCTTCCATATCCGAGGAAATCATTAATATCGCAAGCCCTCTTTCTTTGAGCTCTTGAATGATTTTATACACATCTCCTCTGGCTCCTGCGTCAATTCCTCGTGTCGGTTCATCTAATATTAATAGCTTTGGCATGGAGGCAATCGCTTTGGCAATCACCACTTTTTGCTGATTCCCACCCGATAAGCTACCAATCTCATCACTAACATCCATCGATTTAATCTTGAAGGAGCGTTTGAAGTATTCGTACATTTCTTTTTCACGTTTTCGATTTACGAAGTACCTCCCAATCGACTGAAGAGAAGCCCCCGTGATATTCATCCCAAGATCACTAATCTTAAAAATCCCGTGTTTGAATCGATCTTCAGGTACATAATTAAGCCCGAGGTGAATCACCTCACTTGTTGATTTCCCTGTGATATCGATTTTTCCAAGAAGAACCTTTCCACTATGCACTTCATCTTTCCCGAAAATCGTTTCAGCGAGTTCTGTACGACCTGCACCGACAACTCCCGCCAACCCGAGAATTTCTCCAGGAAATACTTTTAGAGATACACCTTTAAAGCCATTTCCCGAATAGTCCTCCACCGATAAAATCGGTTCGACTGTTCGATCAATGACTCTCCCATCGTCATGATTTCTAAGATCTTCCATATTCGTTCCATCCGGTAACAACGCTTGAATCAACATATCATTGGTAAACTCTTGTGTCTTTCCAGATAAGCTAATCTTCCCATCGCGCATAATAATAATGTCGGTAGCAATCTTAAAGACTTCTGTCAGGCGGTGCGTAATATAAAGAATTCCTACGCCTTCTGACTTTAGCTTCTCGATGAGTTCGAATAAAGTTTCTGTTTCATTAAACGTTAAGGAACTTGTAGGCTCATCCAAAATTAAAACTTTTGGATTACGAATCAAGCCTTTTAGGATTTCAACCAATTGTTGTTCCGCAATCGTTAGTGTATCAGCCCTACGTTCTAGATTAATACCCCATTTTAACTTTTCAATGAGTTTTAGGAGTTTGGCCTTTTGCTCACTGGCATCCCCTGGCAATCCAATTAGAATATTCTCTAAAACAGACATATTCTTAAAGAGCATCGGTTCTTGCGGTACCAAATAAATCCCACTACTTAATGCGACTGCAGGTGTTAAGTTCTTATGAGAAACCTGATTAACAATAATCTCTCCTTTGTCGGATTTGTAAATGCCCATAATAATCTTCATGAGCGTACTCTTACCCGCGCCGTTCCCCCCAATAATGGCGGAGACTTCTCCAGGAGAAAGACTAATGTTAATGCCCTTTAATACATGGTTATCGCCGAACGATTTACAGATGTTTTTACATTCCAGCAACTTCACATTTTCCACGACAACATTTCCTCCTTTACAAATGTTACGTATCTAAACTTTTGTTTCGAATTCATTGTACTCATTTTTTAAAGCGCTGTCAATGACGTAAATTTGATAATTCTATGAATAAAAACGAACGAAAAAAAGAAACCCCGCTAAAACTGAAGTGCACCCTAAAAGTTAGACAGAAAATCTA
>NZ_KV790857.1:0-4741 GCF_001807725.1 Granulicatella sp. HMSC31F03
TCTATCGTCTTCGCCAAATTTAAAACAAGTAAAGAATATGTTAGAACAAGCTTTTAGAGAAGAAGAATATGAGAATACTATTCTCCACAGTGACCAGGGATGGCAATACCAACATTATTCTTATCATAAATTTTTAGAAGATAAGGGCATTCAGGTATCTATGTCCCGCAAGGGGAATAGTACGGACAACGGCATGATGGAGTCGTTCTTTGGAATTCTTAAATCAGAGATGTTTTATGGTTACGAGAAGAAATTTAAATCTATAAAAGAACTTGAGGAGGCAATCGTAGATTATATTGATTATTACAACAACAAACGAATCAAAGTAAAATTAAAAGGACTTAGTCCTGTACAATACAGAACTAAATCCTTTGCTTAAATTAATTGTCTAACTTTTTGGGGTCAGTACAGAATGAGTCCTTTTTATTTTTAAATAACGAGAAGAAATTTGATGTGTTTCACCAAAATTGGGGATGTTTTTAAAAGAGGAAGAGTGCTAGAATGAAGGCATAGTATTGGGGCAATAGAATAAAGGAGCGGATGAAGATGGAAAATTCACTAGAGGTTATTTTAGAGAGAACAAGTTGGTTTAGACAGGCTCGATTTGGAATGTTTATTCATTTTGGACTGTATGCCATTCCAGGAAGAGGAGAATGGATCCGTAGCAATGAAAAAATGACGATTGAGGACTATCAACCCTATTTTGAAGCCTTTAATCCTACAGAATTCAATGCAAGGGAGTGGGCAAAAGCTGCAAAAGAGGCAGGGATGAAATATGTTGTGTTAACCGCAAAACATCATGATGGTTTTTGCTTATTCGATTCAGCGTACACGGACTATAAGATTACCAATACCGCTTTTGGACGAGATTTAGTAAAGGAATATGTAGAAGCCCTGAGAGCAGAAGGGCTACGTGTAGGATTATACTTTAGTTTACTAGACTGGTATCATCCAGATTATCCTAAATATGAAGATCGCCACCATCCCATGAGAGGAAATAAGCAGTATCAAAATGAGCAAATCGACTTTGATCGGTATTTAGAATTGATGCATCACCAAGTCGAGGAACTAGTTACCAAATATGGAAAAATTGATATTCTTTGGTTTGATTTTTCGTATGGGGAAATGTTTGGAGAAAAATGGAAGGCAAGTGAATTAATAGAGCTGGTTCGCAAACATCAACCGGATGTAGTGATTGATAATCGATTAGAGACTTCCGGGGAAGGATTTGGCAGCATTGCTACAGAGGAGATTCATTCTTATTCTGGAGACTTTGTTAGTCCTGAACAAATTTTACCCCATGAAGGGATTCGGAATGATAAGGGAGAGTTATTACCTTGGGAATTGTGTCTTACGATGAATAATCACTGGGCGTATCATCCGTCTGACAAACTCTTTAAAAGCTCTAAAGTTCTTATTCGCAAATTGGTGGAATGTGTCAGCAAGGGTGGAAATATGATTTTAAATGTAGGACCAGACGCTAAAGGAAGATTCCCAAGAGAAAGCATAGAAATTTTGCAGGAAATTGGACAATGGATGAAGAGTAATGGAGAATCTATCTACGAAGGAGAATTAGTGAATCTGCCAAAACCGGAATGGGGTTATTATACAAAGAAAGGGAAAATGTTGTATGCCCATGTGTTTGAACAACCTATTGGTCCGATTGCGTTAACAGGAATCGATAAAGAGCAGATTGAACGGTTGAGTTTTGTCCATGATGGTAGCGAAGTAAGGATTTCTAACAGTTGGACTACTTTAGCTTTTCAAGACATTTGCTTTGCACAATATGGAGAAATTGGGGCTTACACCTATCCGTTACCTGATGAAGTGGACAGTGTCATCAAAATCGAATTAAAAGAAGAAATCTGATGGTATAATGAATGAGTAAAGGAGGGGTTAGGTGTTAGAACACTTATCTTTTAAAGGCGAGTGGAGAGAGTATCAAAAGCGCATTTTAGAAAAAAGCGAGACGATTATGGCGGATGGTCATATTCACTTAGTGGCGGCCCCAGGTTCTGGGAAAACGACGCTAGGAATTGAATTTATCCGTCGAAACAGTAATCCTGCGTTCATTTTAGTGCCGACCGTGACGATTCGTCAGCAATGGGTTGACCGTATTCGTGAAGCGTTTCTAGATGATGAGAGTCTAGCCGATGAAATGATTTCGCAAAATCTCAAACAGCCAAAGACGATTACCGTTGCGACGTATCAAGCGTTGCACAGTGCCATTAATCGTTTGGAAGGCGACGCGGAAGTTGAGGATACAGACGATGTCGTCGAAAACGAGCATTTTGATTTTAAAGGAGTCGATATCGTTGGGCTCTTTGAGGAAGCAAATCTTGGAACATTGTGCCTCGATGAGTGTCATCACTTGCGAAATGAATGGTGGAAGAGTCTGGAAATCTTCCGTAAATCCTTTGCGGATATAAATGTGATTTCGCTGACGGCAACACCTCCATATGAAGGAGAGCCTGCACTTTGGAATCGTTATGTGGCCATGTGTGGAGAAATCGATGAAGAAATTACCGTCCCAGAACTCGTCAAAGAGGGCAGTTTGTGTCCGCACCAGGACTATGTGTATTTCTCTTTCCCAACGAAGGAAGAAGAGAATCAACTCGATCAGTTTTCTACGCAGAAGAGAGCCTTTTTGAAAAATCTATCCTCTGATTCGATGTTTTGCGAGGCGGTGAGAACTAGCCGTGCGCTCGATGGAACCATTTCGGAAGATGAACTCTTAAACGAACCGAAGTATCTCTCGGCTACACTGATTTTTCTACGTCATAAAGGAATCGAGTTCCCGAAACAGTTTCAACAATTACTAGGGGCAAGCCGCCTTCCGATGTTTGACTTGGCGTGGTTTGAAATCCTCTTACAAGGAATGTTGTTTGATGTACCACATTGGTATGATTTATCCGAAGAAGACCTGAAAGAGTTAAAGAGTGAATTGAAATCTCTGGGGTTAATCGACCGCAAACAAGTACAGTTATGTCGCAATAAAAAAATAGACCAGCTATTGAACCAATCTCTTGGAAAATTAAATGCCGTCAGAGATATTTTTAAGGCAGAATACGAAACATTAGGCAGCGACTTGAGACAATTGATTCTAACCGACTTCATTCGAAAGGACTTTGAGGCGCACTTAGGAAACCCAGAAGTTCAATATAGCCAACTGGGCGTATTGCCCTACTTCGAAGTCCTTCGTAGAGAGTTTGAGGAACAACAATTAGACGTTCCTATGGCCGTTTTAACAGGAAGTCTCGTGATTATTCCAACAGGTGTAAAATCGCGTCTAGAGGCTGTTTTTGGAGCCGATAAGATTACCTTCCAACCAGTCGGACAACTAGACGAGAAGGACTATGTGAAGGTCCGTTTAGTAGGTTCGCAACATGATTTAGTCAGCGCCGTGACGCAGCTCTTCCAAGAAGGGCATATTCATGTCGTAATTGGGACAAAATCGCTCCTAGGGGAAGGATGGGATGCGCCGTGCGTGAACTCATTGATTCTCGCTAGCTTTGTCGGAAGTTTCATGCTCAGCAATCAGATGCGAGGGCGTGCGATTCGTATTTGGCCGGAAAATCCGGATAAAACAAGCAGCGTTTGGCATCTTGTGTCCATTAATCTGGCGGAGAAAAAACTCTTCAAGAAGGAAGAAGACGAAGAGGTTGCTGTCGGAATCGATAGTCCGGATATGGAATTGTTGCAGCGCCGCATGAAGCAATTTTTAGGACTACACTATAATGAGAACACGATTGAATCGGGCGTGGATCGATTAGACCTTGGAAATATCGAGTTTACGAAGAAGAATTTAACAAAACTCAACCAAGAAACCATCAGCCGCTCGCGAAACCGCGAAGAGTTGAGAGAGCGCTGGAATGAATCTCTTCCGCTTCTAGAAGATATGGAAGTCGCTAGTGAAGTGCAAGTGGACAAGGCGTTCTTGCCGACCGTTCTTCTAACAGATGCACGAAAAATTCTCACCTACGCGCAAGCAATTGTACTGACGGAATTGATTGTCTATTTATTTCTCGATTTTGTAAAAGGACCGTCCCAACTCTTTTATCCAGTGGGGATTTTATCGCTCATCGTGTTAAATATCGTCTGGTTGAGATATTTCCTTTACAAGAGTCCGTATAAACGCCTCGAACTCTTTGCGGAATCCATCCGAAAAGCCTTGCTTGCATCAGGACACTTGCAGACACAAAACTGCAAGGCTAGAGTCGTTCGTGAGGATAAAGATTCTTTTCAAACAGCCACTTATCTAAAAGGGGGAACCTTGCGTGAGAAGGAACTCTTCGCACAGGCGTTATCGGAATTCTTTGCTCCAATTGAGAACCAGCGCTATATTCTAAGAGCTACGACTAGGGTCAATGATCAAACAAAATATTTTGCCGTTCCAAGTATGTTTGATAAACGCAAAGAAGACGTCGTCGCTTTTGTAGCCAACATTGAAAAATACATTGGCAAGTACGAAATCATATACACTCGTAATGTAGAAGGCCGTCATATTCTCTTGGATGCACGTCTGAACGCATTAGGAAATAAACAAGAGCGAACTTTCTCTAAGAAGAAAGTCACGTCTAAATTAAAATAAACTTATAAAGAATCTAGCCAGGAAATCGACTAGATTCTTTATGTTTTTGCGGTAAAATCCTTGCATTCTCCTTCAAACTGTTGTAAGATATCTGAGTACGAAATTTTAATATTTGCTGGAGGGGTAGCGAAGTGGCTAAACGCGGCGGAC
>NZ_KV790857.1:4761-14068 GCF_001807725.1 Granulicatella sp. HMSC31F03
CGTCATTCGTTGGTTCGAATCCAGCTACCCCAGTCCTGCAGGCACCGATTCTGGTGCCTTTTTTGTTGCCCAAAAACCGCCTCTCAAAAGCACCCACCTTGTCCTTCCCGTCCCTCCGCCTGAAACAATTTGTAATTTACTTATTCACTCAATATGTGATATGTGCTAAAGGAAAATCTATAGAAAGCAGTAATTAAATGGAGTCTCAAAAGAACTCCTAATGGATTTCATCATAATAACAATAAGGTAATCGCAAGCAATGCGAATTACTGAGGGTTAGCGATTGATCACTTACCCTCAGTTTAAGGCTTGCTACCCTTGAGATGAAGGCTCGAGGGGGTGCCGTTATTGCTGCAGCGCACCTTGTTGTTTTGGTTTCCCCACCTGAAACCATTTGTAATTCTCTTGTTGACTGGATTTTGATTGAGTAGTTGAAAAAGATGTCTCGAAAGAGTTGAAAAGTTCCATAGTAGCAGTAATAGGGGATAGCGTTCAAAGTGAATTACGACCTCTTGAAATTGATTTTCTAGAGGTCGTTTGAATCTTGAAAGAGCTTGAGACTTCGGCTCAAGCCGGTGCCCTATTACAGCTACTATTAGAAACTTTTCAATCGAAGAGACATCTTTTTCTTTTTAGCACACCAATCATCCAAAACCTGTCAAAAAGTAAGAAAATTTACGAATAATTTCACGAATGGGCTAAAATTTCCTAACAATAGGAAAAGATTTTAGGTATAATAGATGTGAAGAATTTGGTATAGTCAAGTTGAGATGGAGGGGATTTTTATGAAACAGCGTCACCAACAGTTATTGCAACTACTATCTCGTCAAGAATGGATGAAAGGGAGAGAGCTTGCGACCTGTTTGGGTGTGAGTACTCGAACGGTTCGACTAGATATTGAACATATTAATCAAGAAGCTCCTCATATCATCCAAGCAAATCGTCAAAAAGGGTATCATCTTGTAGCCTTTCAACAAAACAGATATATTACAGCATTGAATCCGACAAAGACTCCTCAGGACAATGAAGAACGCAGTGTTCATTTGTTAAAACAACTATTGTTTAAAGAGGATGGAGTGTTTATTGATCATTTTTGTGAACAGTGTTTTGTAAGCGCTAAAACTTTTGAATTAGTTCGAATTCGTGTTCAACAGAAATTGCAAGAATATGAAGGTCTGTCATTACAGTTGAACAATGGATTTTTACAATTAGAAGGATCTGAAACGAGCAAAAGAAAACTGTATAGAAATCTATTAAAAAAAGAAGTGGGAGAGGACTTTTTAAATAGTAGCGAGTTAATGCAAGTGTATCCAGAATTGGATATGGAACATATTCAGTCAATCATTTGGGATAAACTAAAGCATAATCGCTATTCTATTCGTAAGTCACTGATGCCATTTTTACTGCTTCATATGGGGATTGTATTACAACGGATTAAAGTGGGACATACCGTTCAAGAATTTTCGCAGGATGAATTGGATTTGGAAGTAGAGTATCAGATTGTGCGCTCTATTTTCTCCAAAATTCTAGAAGAAACAATCATTCCAGAAGCTGAGGTGGTATCTTTTGCCAAACTTTTAAAAGCCTATCATAACTCTGATGCCGTTGAATCAAAAATTTCTTTTCGTGGAGAAATAGTCGATTTAGAAGAAGTAGTTAGACAAATCGGAGAACAGCTTTACAGTATCATGGGGGTTTCTTTTATAGAACAAGAAGATTTTACCATGCGTTTCCAATTGCATTTGCAAGGATTTTTGGAACGAGTACAGCTGAATTTGAGCTTACCTAATGTCTATGTTCAAACCTTTAAACGACAATACCCTCTAGTATTTGATACGGCCGTATCGATTAGTCAATATTTGATGTCAGTCTTTCAATGTGAGATGACAGAGGAGGAAATAGGATTTATCGCTCTACATATTGGAGCAGCATATATGCAGCGAGTTAAACCGCAAAAATTACGTGCGATTCTCATTGCGAATACACAGTATCCACTCATTGCAGGAAGTGTTAGTCGCCTGAAAGATCAGTTTTCTCATCGTTTAGATTTTGTCGTGGAGCAGAGTACATTTACGACTGATTTATCGGAATTCTACGATGCAGACTTGCTCATTACATTTGACCAAATAGAGCATCCCCTTGAAATTCCAACTGTTCGTTTAGGACTTTTCTTTAATACTCAAGATGAAATTCAGTTGATAAAGGTGATGAATACCTTAGAGACAGAACAAATGAGTCATAAGATTCGCTCGCAAATCCCGGATTTCATGAGTGAAAAGTTCTTTTATGCGAACATCCAGCCCAATAATCGAGATGAATTACTCCATGAGATGGGACACCATTTAATTCAAGAGAATATCGTTACGAAGGAGTTTCTAACCTCAGTTCTGGAGAGAGAAAATTTATCTTCGACGGATTTTGATTATGCATTAGCGATTCCTCATCCATTACGTCCAGAAAGTAAACGATCAATGATTTCGATAGCCGTTTTAAAAGAACCCATTCAGTGGAATCATTTCCCTGTTAAATTGGTTATTTTACTGGCACTCAAAGAAGAGGATATGGAGTTTATGCAGCTGTTTCTAGGATGGTTAGGAAAGCAGTTAGATTCTCCAGAAAAGATGATGTCATTATTAGAAGCAAAAAATGTGGAATCATTTATAGAAGCGATTCGATAGAAAGAAGGAGGAATAAGCATGGAAGGTATCGAATTAGTCTGTTTCAAGATGATTAGTGCCTTGGGGGCTGCAAAATCCAGTTTTATGGAAGCTATCCAAGAGGCTAAATTAGGAAACTTTGATAAAGCTAGAAATTGTATTGAAGAAGGTTCCAATTTTCAAGTGGAAGGCCATGAAGCGCATTTTGGTCTTTTACAACAGGAAACTTCTGGAGATTCAGTGACATTATCATTGCTATTGGTCCATGCAGAGGATCAATTAATGAGTGCAGAATTTCTAAAGATTACCGCAGAAGAAATTATTGCGCTATATGAACGTTTAGAAGCTATCAAATAATAGAAAAGAAAGGAGGAAATAGAGATGAAAAGGATTTATTTATTTTGTAATGCGGGAATGTCCACAAGTTTAGTGGCAAGTAAAATGCAAGAAGTTGCAGATAAGCATAATTTGCCGTTAGAAATAAAAGCGTTTCCAGATCCAAAACTAGATGCTATTTATGAACAATATCATCCAGATGTTATTTTATTAGGGCCGCAAGTGAAATTTAAATTTAATGTGGTACGGGATAAATATGAACCAAAAGGCGTTCCAGTAGATGTTATCAATTTGGAAGATTACGGGAATGTCGATGGAGAACGTATTTTAAAAAGAGCTATACAATTATTGAAATCAAAAAAATAGGAGGTCAGTGACATGTTTTCTAAGTTAGAAAAAGTAATGGGTAGAGTTGCTGAAAAACTTAGTACGAACAAAGTGCTCGTAGCTATTCGTGACGGTTTCTTAGTAGCAACACCATTAATTATTGTGGCATCTATTTTCTTAGTGATTGCAAATTTCCCTGTTCCTGGATACAGCGAATTTATAGCCCAATTCTTTGGACAAGGCTGGGAAAAATCAATGGATGCGGTGATTGATTCAACATTTAGTATTCTTGCTGTACTAGGTGCTGTTGGTATTGGGTATGCTTATGCGAAGCAATTAGAAAGTGATCCGATTGCAGGGGGAGCATTATCCCTAGTCTGCTTCTTAATTATGACACCTAAAGTTCATCCCGATTTTGTGAATGCAACTACCAACAAAGTGTTTAATGGATTCTCTCTAGGACATTTAGGATCTGCAGGGATGTTCTTAGCAATGATTACAGCGATTGTTTCAGTTCGCATTTTCGTCTTTGTTCAAAAACGCGGTTGGGTCATTAAATTACCAGATGGGGTACCACCAGCAGTTTATCAATCATTTGCAGCATTGATCCCAAGTATGTTTGCAATGTTCTTCTTCTTTGCAGTGTACTTATTATTCTCATTAACAGAGTATCAATATGCACATACATTCATTTACAAGATTTTACAAGCACCATTATTAGGTTTTGGTAGAAATATCTTCTTTGAACCAATCTATCAGTTCCTATCTACATTGTTCTGGTTCTTTGGTATCAATGGACCTGCCGTAACGAATACGGTATTTAATCCAATTCACTTAGCTTTAACAACAGAAAACTTAGAAGCGTTCAAAGCAGGACTTCCATTACCAAATATTTTTACAGGTCCATTTGGGGACTTCTTTGGTAACTTTGGTGGTGGAGGTAGTACTTTATCACTAGTATTCCTTATGGTCTTCCTTGCTAAATCAGAACGAATGAAGAAACTAGGTCGATTAGCCATCATTCCTGGTATCTTTGGAATTAATGAAATGGTTACATTTGGTTTGCCTGTTGTATTAAACCCAATTATTGCAATTCCATTTATATTAACACCTTTAGTAAATATTGGATTATCAACACTTGCGACCTTATGGGGAATCATTCCTTATACGACGGGGGCATCTCTTCCTTGGACAACACCATTCTTCTTCTCAGGTTGGTTATCAACTGGTAGCATTGTAGCGGGATTCTTCCAAATTGGATTAATTATTATCGGTTGCTTAATCTACTATCCATTCTTTAAAGCATTAGATAAACAATACTTACACGAAGAAGAAAATGCAGGTATGTTAAAAGGCGATGAGCTAGATGATGTTGACTTAAACGACTTATCTTTTGATGATTTGTAATCTTTAGAAAAAAGGAAGTCATTAATTTCATAATGAAGAGGGTGGTATGCGGGGAACGGCATGGCCACTCTTTTTCATAGAGAGGGTGAGAGTATGCGAGTGTTATTACTTTTTGATCAAATTCAAGCAGGATATGGTGGAAAGGAACGCGCAGATACGGAACTAGGATTAGAAAAGGGAGGAATCGGCTCCTTTTTAATGTTCAAAGATGAATTTACAAAAGCAGGATTAAGTGCGCTAGCGACGATTTATTGTGGACCTGATTATTTTCAAGCGCATAAAGAAGAGGTCATCCATAAGATTCATAATCTTATTTTGAAAACGAAAGCTGAGGTACTATTTGCAGGCCCGTGTTTTAATTATGATACGTATGCTCAAATGGCTGCGGAAATTGCATTAGCCGTACAAGAACAAACGGATTGTAAACCCTATGTGATTTGTTCAAAAGAAAATGAAGAAACGATTGCGAATTTTAAAGATAAAATCATTATGTTAGAAATGCCTAAAAAAGGAGCAGTAGGATTGCGCGAAGCTTTAAGTGGAGCCATTGCGATTATTAGTGGCGAAAAAGAAGCGCGGTTGCAACAATTTCAATAAAAGAGGTGAAGAGTCATGTGGGGAATGATTGCAACATGGAGAATGGCACTAGAAGGAATTCAAAAAGTAACCCCTAGTCTTTCTAAGGAAGGAGTTGCAGGGGACGCCATTGAAGGAGCGATTAAAGAAGTAGAAGATTTTCCTTATTTTAAATCTGTAGGATATGGTGGTCTTCCAAACGAAAAAATGGAAGTGGAACTGGATGCCGCTTATTTAGATGGAAGTCGTTTTGATTTTGGAGCAGTATGTGCGATTAAAAACTTTGCCAATCCAATTTCGATTGCAAGAGAACTCAGCCATTATAAAGTGAATAATGTGCTCGTAGGACAGGGAGCGCAAGAGTTTGCTAGAAGCCGTCATTTTGAAGAAAAAGAGATGTTGACGGATCGCGCCAAAATTCATTATCATAATCGCTTAAAAGATCTAGAACAAGAGCAACTTTCTCCATATGCAGGCCATGATACTGTAGGAATGGTAGCATTAGATACGCATGGAGATATGGTTGCTGGAACGTCCACTAGCGGACTTTTTATGAAGAAACCTGGTCGAGTGGGCGATTCTCCGTTCATTGGCTCAGGACTTTATGTCGATAGTACCATTGGCGGTGCAACGGCGACTGGACTAGGAGAGGATTTGATGAAGGGAGTTATTTCTTACGAAATCGTCCGCTTAATGAAAGAAGGGCTCTCTCCTCAAAAAGCGTGTGAAAAAGCGGTGAAAGAGTTGGATGCTCGGCTAAAGAGAACGAGAGGAGAAGCAGGGGATATTTCAGTGGTTGCGATGAATCGAAATGGAGATTTTGGTGCAGCGACGAATATCGATAACTTTTCATTCGTGGTAGCTACCAAATCCTTAGCGCCAACGGTATTTCGAGTACATCCTCAACCAGATGGCACAATGTCTCATGAGCTAACGTCTAAAGAATGGTTGGAATCGTATTTAGAAGAAAGAATGAAGCCTTTGGAGGTTAAAGAATGAATCGAGAAGAGTGGATTAATCGACTAAAAGAAGTACAACCAATGCTTTTTGATGGCTTAAGACGAATGGTGGCGATTCCTAGTATTCGAGGAAAAGAGGAACCCGATGCCCCATTTGGAAGAGGACCTAAACAAGCGCTAGAAGAAGTTTTAAAAATTGCAACAGAATTAGGGTTTCACACTAAAAATATCGATGATAAAATTGGGTATGCCGAATATGGAGAAAATCGTGCAGATGGTGCTTATTATGGGGTTTTTGGTCATGTGGATGTCATGCCTCTTGGGGAAGGATGGAATTCTCCGCCACTTAGTTTAACTCTTCGAGAGGGGAAATTATTTGGAAGAGGAACTTTAGATAACAAAGGGCCCATTTTATCGAATTTATATGCTCTATATGTGTTGAAGGAAAATGGAGTGACCTTTGACCGTCCCGTGCGAATCGTGTTTGGGACGAACGAAGAGACCGGATTTGGATGTGTGAAGCACTATCTCACTAAAGAAATTCCGCCGACGTTTGGGTGGACGCCAGATTGTAAATGGCCCGTTGTATACGGAGAACGTGGAAGATTAAAAGTAAGAGTATCGCTGCCAGAATCGAGGGTGGTAGATTTGTATGATTTTGCAAATTGTAAATTATTGCATACAAATCACCGTGGCGAAGAACTAGGGATTGCCTATCAAGATGAAGACTTTGGGATGATGCAACTAAGGGGAGAAACCTTTGGGATAGAAAAAAATCAGCATTATGTTGAATGGACGATGTGTTATCCTGCCAGTTGTACAAAATCGGATTTATTAAACCAAATCACTGCACAACTGCCAGAAAAGGCGACATTAGAGGTTATTTCCCATTGGTCTCCAGTGCTATATGATAAAAGTTCTAAGTATGTCCAAGCGCTTCAGCAGGTATATACTGACGTTACTAAAAGCGATAGCATTCCTGTTACGACCACAGGGGGTACGTATGCAAAAATAATTCCTAATATTATTGCGTATGGGCCAAGCTTTCCAGGTCAAAGAGATATTGCGCATCTACCAAATGAATGGATAGGGGTCAAGGACTTAGAAACGGATACGATAATTTATGGACTGGCACTCTTAGCGTTATCGAACATGAAAGAAGGTATGAAATGACCATTGTAGAAGTATGTGCGGGAAGTATTGAAGATTGCCTCATTGCCCAAAAAGAAGGAGCTCACCGCATTGAATTAAATAGTGCGTTGTTTCTAGGGGGATTAACCCCCAGTTTAGGAACATTGAAAACAGTGATTGATAAAGGAGTGACACTCCCTATCATCTGTATGGTTCGCCCGCGCGGAGCAGGTTTTTGTTACACTCAGGAAGAATTTGAAAGTATGATGTTGGATGCAAAACTATTATTAGAATCCGGTGCAAGTGGACTCGCTTTTGGATTTTTGAAAGAAGATAAAACGATTGATTGGAATCGTACAAAACAAATGATTGACTTATGTCAGCAATTTCATGCAGAAAGTGTATTTCATAAAGCTTTTGATATTGTTCCTGATGTATATGAAGCGATTGAGGGATTAATTCAATTAGGATGCACGCGAATTTTAACAGGAGGACAACAAGCTAACATCGAAGAAGGAATCCCTTTACTAAAAAAATTGCAAGAAAAATATGGTGAAAAAATACAGCTCCTTTGTGGGGGTGGTGTGACTAAAGAGAATACTCAATATTTAATCCAAGAAACAGGAATTCATCAAATACACGGTAGTTTTAAAATGTGGAAGGTTGATCCAACGACAAAAAATCATGGAATGAGTTATGCCTATCACGAAGGTGGAGACTACGAACAAACGAATGAACTTTTATTAAAAACAGTAATGGCACTTATTAATCGTTAGGAGGAGTTAAAATGGGTAAAAGAATGCTTTATTGTGTTGCGAGTGACTTTAAAAAAATGAGAGGAAACGCACTAAAAAAAGCGATTGAAGCAGCAGAAGGTAGAACGGTCTGTTGTGACAGTTTGTGTGAGACCGACGTTTTTGAATGAACTATCCAACGCAGAAATTGCAAAAGCATTTGGAGCGGATATGGTCTTATTAAATGGATTTGATTGTTTCGACCCACTGATTTTCGGAGCAGAAGAAAGTGAGAATCCAGTGCAACGAGTTAAAGATCTCAGTGGCTTGCCGATTGGAGCTAATTTGGAACCAGTGGACGAGCATGCAGAAATGTTAGAGTCGAGAATTGAAATTGCCCCCGGAAGAAAATGTACAGCTGAAACAGTATCTAGAGCTGAAAAACTCGGTTTAGATTTTATTTGTTTAACTGGAAATCCTGGTACAGGGGTGACGAATGAAGCTATCGAAAAATGTATTTCGATGGCAAAATCCCATTTTACAGGAATCGTAATTGCTGGGAAAATGCACGGAGCTGGTTCAAAGGAACCCGTTATGAATGAAGAGATTGCGAAGAGATTTATTCAAGCAGGAGCGGATGTTCTATTAGTGCCAGCGGTCGGTACTGTACCCGGATTCACGGATGAAGAACTAGTGGCTATCGTTAAAGTGGCTCATGCGAATGATGCACTTGTATTATCTGCGATTGGAACAAGCCAAGAAGGGTCTAGTAAGGAAGTAATCGAACAAATCGCTATCCGTAATAAAGTAGCTGGCGTGGATATTCAACATATTGGAGATGCTGGATACGGTGGTTTAGCAACCGTAGAAAATATTTACGCAATGTCGGTTGCGATTCGAGGGGTTCGTCATACAGTAGCTCGTATGGCACGCTCAGTAATTCGATAATAAAAAAGAAGAGCACACTAGCTTTGAGGGCTGGTATGCTGGTTTTTTGTAGATGTAATTAGTGAAGTTGAGTTCGCAAAAGCATAGGCTCAAGCCTTTCGTGTTTTGTCCGCACGGTCTTTCAGACCGCTTACGGCAAAACCGCGAACCGTCATCGCCTATAAGCGCTTTTGCTCACATCCTGTAGTTGAACTTGCCATCGCAGAAATGGCGTGCGTTTCCCGAAACGTCC
>NZ_KV790857.1:14088-14304 GCF_001807725.1 Granulicatella sp. HMSC31F03
ACGACTCGTTCCGAGTCCCTTCCGGCGTTCCGGTCCAACGTTCCATTTCTGAACGCTCTTCGCAGTGGTTTATTGACTTTCTTTTCATCACTCGTGATTCAAGAAAGTCTAATAAACTGTGCGGAAATCATTCGCAGTGCGAATGATTTGAAATTCTATAAAAGCAAAACGAGCCCACACTGTGATATGCTCCCTCTAAAGTAGACACTAAAAAAA
>NZ_KV790858.1:0-1728 GCF_001807725.1 Granulicatella sp. HMSC31F03
TAATGAAGAAACAACAATTTCTTATCTCTTAAAGAGATACAATAAGTCAGTAATTAAAATGAGCTTTTCAAAGCTCATGAAAATTCAAATTTTTCATGAGAGTTTGATCCTGGCTCAGGACGAACGCTGGCGGCGTGCCTAATACATGCAAGTCGAACGAGAGCGACCGGTGCTTGCACTGGTCAATCTAGTGGCGAACGGGTGAGTAACACGTGGGTAACCTGCCCATCAGAGGGGGATAACATCCGGAAACGGATGCTAAAACCGCATAGGTCTTCGAACCGCATGGTTTGAAGAGGAAAAGAGGCGCAAGCTTCTGCTGATGGATGGACCCGCGGTGCATTAGCTAGTTGGTGAGGTAACGGCTCACCAAGGCCGTGATGCATAGCCGACCTGAGAGGGTGATCGGCCACATTGGGACTGAGACACGGCCCAAACTCCTACGGGAGGCAGCAGTAGGGAATCTTCCGCAATGGACGCAAGTCTGACGGAGCAACGCCGCGTGAGTGAAGAAGGTTTTCGGATCGTAAAACTCTGTTGTTAGAGAAGAACAAGTGCTAGAGTAACTGTTAGCGCCTTGACGGTATCTAACCAGAAAGCCACGGCTAACTACGTGCCAGCAGCCGCGGTAATACGTAGGTGGCAAGCGTTGTCCGGATTTATTGGGCGTAAAGCGAGCGCAGGCGGTTCCTTAAGTCTGATGTGAAAGCCCCCGGCTCAACCGGGGAGGGTCATTGGAAACTGGGGAACTTGAGTGCAGAAGAGGAGAGTGGAATTCCATGTGTAGCGGTGAAATGCGTAGATATATGGAGGAACACCAGTGGCGAAGGCGACTCTCTGGTCTGTAACTGACGCTGAGGCTCGAAAGCGTGGGTAGCAAACAGGATTAGATACCCTGGTAGTCCACGCCGTAAACGATGAGTGCTAAGTGTTGGAGGGTTTCCGCCCTTCAGTGCTGCAGTTAACGCATTAAGCACTCCGCCTGGGGAGTACGACCGCAAGGTTGAAACTCAAAGGAATTGACGGGGACCCGCACAAGCGGTGGAGCATGTGGTTTAATTCGAAGCAACGCGAAGAACCTTACCAAGTCTTGACATCCTTTGACCACTCTAGAGATAGAGCTTTCCCTTCGGGGACAAAGTGACAGGTGGTGCATGGTTGTCGTCAGCTCGTGTCGTGAGATGTTGGGTTAAGTCCCGCAACGAGCGCAACCCTTATTACTAGTTGCCAGCATTGAGTTGGGCACTCTAGTGAGACTGCCGGTGACAAACCGGAGGAAGGTGGGGATGACGTCAAATCATCATGCCCCTTATGACTTGGGCTACACACGTGCTACAATGGATGGTACAACGAGCAGCGAACTCGCGAGGGTAAGCGAATCTCTTAAAGCCATTCTCAGTTCGGATTGTAGGCTGCAACTCGCCTACATGAAGCCGGAATCGCTAGTAATCGCGGATCAGCACGCCGCGGTGAATACGTTCCCGGGTCTTGTACACACCGCCCGTCACACCACGAGAGTTTGTAACACCCAAAGTCGGTGAGGTAACCATTTGGAGCCAGCCGCCTAAGGTGGGATAGATGATTGGGGTGAAGTCGTAACAAGGTAGCCGTATCGGAAGGTGCGGCTGGATCACCTCCTTTCTAAGGATAAACCTCAGTGCCGCAAGGTATTGAAGGTAATACGGAACCCTACAGGGTTTAGACTTCTTTGTTTAGTTTTGAGAGGTT
>NZ_KV790859.1:0-2078 GCF_001807725.1 Granulicatella sp. HMSC31F03
TCCATGTGCCTTCTGCCGTCTTCACTTCTGTTTGACTTGGTTGTGTTGGAGTTACTTGACTACCATTAGACAAGTTCTTATCCGTCGCTGGAAGCAAGTCTTTCACTTCTTGTGGAAGTTCTTTACCTGGGGTCCCACTCACAAATTCGTGGATTTTATTGTAAAGTAAGGTTGTTGTTACCTTGTTTGATACGAAATAAAGGTTATCTGGTTGCATAGCTACAATGTTTTCAATAGGTCCTGAAGCTTTATCACTAACCTTATTATTTGTTACTGTATTATAAGTAATACGAATAGGTGTTCCTGCCTTATCTTTGTTCAAGTAAGCAGCAGCCATCTTAACAGTTACTTTTTGACCGGACTTTTCAACAGTGTAGTCTGTACCTTCTGTCAACACAACACCATCTGCATCAACTGTAAGATTTTTGAAATCTAAACGAGCATCAAAGGTATCAACGAAATCAAGACTTGATAAAGCTGTAATGATTTCTTTACCTGGTTTTGGAATTCTGAAAAGGGTCTTATAAGTGACTGCCTCTCCTGCTTGTGCTGGGATTTGAGCTGGGTCTACCTCCTTTTCTGGAGCCAGCTGTACTTGTTCCATGTAAAGAGAGAAAGTTGCAGAGGCATAGTTCGCTGAACGGTAACCAAAGTTCATGGTATTGTTAACTGAGCGTAGAGCTAAACCGGAAATATTATTTTCGGCGTCTGAACCACTTGTAGCACCTGGGCCTGCATTCCAAACAGTTTTATCACCTTCTTGGGTTACTTGCAAAATATTCCGGTTATTCATTACCCGCTTATCAACACTAGTGCTGTAATTGGTAACATAGAAAGCTTCCTTGGTATTCCATTGACCATTTGCATCAATATCAGTTGGCTTCATCACCAATTTCATGTCAGGTTCTGAACCATCTGAATACTTAAGTTCTACTGTTACATCTGCATCAACTGTAAAGGTATTACGTAAAAAATAATTATGTGTTGCATCAAGATAGGGGATATTCCCAATTTCAAATTGATTTGCTCCCCATGTATTAGAAACATTAAAAAACTGAACTGCCGTCTTGCTAGCATTAGCCATTTCAGCCGTAGCTTCTGAGTTATTAATATAATGAAGAGTAACTTTATTAATCGTTAAATAAGCATCTACTTGCTTACCATTGACTGTTCCAGCATTGGTAAATTTCAAAGACAAAGGCTTATCAAAGGTTTGATCTGCCTTTTTTGTCTTATCTACCTTGAGGGTGAAATTCTCCATCGGGGTCCCTACCCTTGGGCTACCTTCATAAATTGGATTATTCATGTGGTATTGATCTACGGCAGATGACTTAGATACAACGCTCATGTTATCCGTAGTTAACTGAAATTGGTAAAGACGTAGTGCAGAAAGATCTGTGTCATCCTTTATTTCCTGCGGTGCCGCAAAAACGCCTTGCAACGGCAGTAAGAAAAATGCTAAAACAAAGGTTATCATTCCAACGATTGTCTTTTTAATCCTGTTTTTCGACTTTATCATTCTTTTTCTCCTTATAAAATTTCTTTTTACTTTTTATGATTACACACAAAAATAAATTTATTGCCCTTCTCCATATGGTAAGAACTCCGTTATTAGTACCCAAATTAGTAGTTTTCCCAGCTAATCTACCAATTCTTATCAAAAGAGCTTGTCAATAAATGCTTTTTAGTTTAGCACTCAAAGTAAAAGTTAAAGACAAGAGTTATAGCTCTCAGAGAGACTAGTAACCTACGCTCAATTTTATCATTAATCAACCATTTTAGGCAAACACTTCATTAAATTTTTCTTAAACAAAATCTGAAGCAGGTTCATCCTCTTTTTCAGACTGTCTGTCTTTAAAATCTTTCAAAAGGACAAAGAGAAAATCGTCAACGCCCTTCAATTACCTTATTCCAATGCCAAATTAGAAGTGACCAATAATCTCATCAGACTTATCAAACGAAATGCCTTTGGTTTTCGGAACTTTGAAAACTTCAAAAAACGGATTTTCATCGCTCTGAACATCAAAAAAGAAAGGACAAAATTTGATATGTACCCAGAATCCTGGACACATTAATAA
>NZ_KV790860.1:0-24066 GCF_001807725.1 Granulicatella sp. HMSC31F03
AATCAAAGTATGGTCGTTGATGAAGTCTTACGTGGAAGAATGGAAACCAGACTGATTACAAAGATTTTGTCATTTGAAATTAAGTAATATCCTCTCTCCTTTCGTGGAAGCGTGCTAAACCATTCCACGCTTCCCGAACAGGGAGGTTTGTTATTCCACCAAAGCATATTGAGCTTTCAATGTGTTTTGATAGGCTAACGAGCCATTGTTCTTTGAAAACTGAATAAAAGTAATCGAATACGTTTCGATAAGAAAAGAGCCAACGGAACTAACCGCCATGACCTATCTTATAAAGATAGCGAGCGATTCATGTTAGTGATCCGAGAAGCAATCTTTAGCAGGATTGCCTGCAACGACATTCTTATCGTGATAATGATACTCCCATACAGTCAATAGTCCGAGCGTGATAAAACCGTCGCAGGCAATGAGTATGGCTACATGAGAACCATGCAGGGGTGGAACTCCCGTGAGCTTTGCTAAAGCTGTTCGATTGCTGGTAAAACAACTTTTATGAAATCCAAATAAGTGATTTGGAAAGGAGGATTTTATGAAGCAGACTGACATTCCTATTTGGGAACGTTATACCCTAACCATTGAAGAAGCGTCAAAATATTTTCGTATTGGCGAAAACAAGCTACGACGCTTGGCAGAGGAAAATAAAAATGCAAATTGGCTGATTATGAATGGCAATCGTATTCAGATTAAACGAAAACAATTTGAAAAAATTATAGATACATTGGACGCAATCTAGCGTCGCCAAAGGGTCTTGTATATGATAAAATAGTATTAAGTCGTATCAAGGCTCTTTCCATAAAGGAAAGGAGCAAATGCCATGTCAGAAAAAAGACGTGACAATAAAGGTCGAATCTTAAAGACTGGAGAGAGCCAACGAAAAGACGGAAGATACTTATACAAATATATAGATTCATTTGGAGAACCGCAATTTGTTTACTCGTGGAAACTTGTGGCTACAGACCGAGTACCAGCAGGAAAGCGTGATTGTATCTCACTTAGAGAGAAAATCGCAGAGTTACAGAAAGACATTCATGATGGTATTGATGTTGTAGGAAAGAAAATGACACTCTGCCAGCTTTACGCAAAACAGAACGCTCAAAGACCAAAGGTTAGAAAAAACACTGAAACTGGACGCAAATATCTTATGGATATTTTGAAGAAAGACAAGTTAGGTGTAAGAAGTATTGACAGTATTAAGCCATCAGACGCTAAAGAATGGGCTATTAGAATGAGTGAAAATGGTTATGCTTATCAAACCATCAATAACTACAAACGTTCTTTAAAGGCTTCATTCTATATTGCTATACAAGATGATTGTGTTCGGAAGAATCCATTTGACTTTCAACTGAAAGCAGTTCTTGATGATGATACTGTCCCTAAGACCGTACTAACAGAAGAACAGGAAGAAAAACTGTTAGCCTTTGCAAAAGCTGATAAAACCTACAGCAAAAATTATGATGAAATTCTGATACTCTTAAAAACAGGTCTTCGTATTTCAGAGTTTGGTGGTTTGACACTTCCAGATTTAGATTTTGAGAATCGTCTTGTCAATATAGACCATCAGCTATTGAGAGATACTGAAATTGGGTACTACATTGAAACACCAAAGACCAAAAGTGGCGAACGTCAAGTTCCTATGGTTGAAGAAGCCTATCAAGCATTTAAGCGAGTGTTAGCGAATCGAAAGAATGATAAGCGTGTTGAGATTGATGGATATAGTGATTTCCTCTTTCTTAATAGAAAGAACTATCCAAAAGTGGCAAGTGATTACAACGGCATGATGAAAGGTCTTGTTAAGAAATACAATAAGTATAACGAGGATAAATTGCCACACATCACTCCACATAGTTTGCGACATACATTCTGTACCAACTATGCAAATGCAGGAATGAATCCAAAGGCATTACAGTACATTATGGGACATGCTAATATAGCCATGACGCTGAACTATTACGCACATGCAACATTCGATTCTGCAATGGCAGAAATGAAACGCTTGAATAAAGAGAAGCAACAGGAGCGTCTTGTTGCTTAGTAGTACAAATGAATTTACTACTTATTTACCACTTCTGACAGCTAAGACATGAGGAAATATGCAAAGAAACGTGAAGTATCTTCCTACAGTAAAAATACTCGAAAGCACATAGAATAAGGCTTTACGAGCATTTAAGAAAATATAAAAAGATAATTAGAAATTTATACTTTGTTTCAAAGAAAAAAGACGACTCAAAATCGAGTCGTCTCAACGATTATTGTAATTTTAATTTCACCATTTCTTGTAAGATGAGGTTTGCTAATTCCGCTGCCCCCGTATCGTTTGGATGAATCTCATCATCAAAGAGCCATTCTTTTGTATGACCTTTGGCGTAAGTTCCCCAGTCAATTAAATGAACATTTGGATAACGTTCTGCAGCTGCTTTTAACTGCTCATTAACTTCTTTGGCCCATTTAATTTCATAACCGGCTGTGACTAAGAAAATCTCACGGTTACCTGTCGCTTGAATCAATGCATCGATTTGGGAAGCAGAGAAAGCACCGTTTGAACCAAGGACAAATACCACGGTTTGAGAAAGTTTACCTTGTTGCGCCAACTTTTGAACGATTGGTGTGCTGTAATACAACTGGCGTCCTACTTCTCCATCTACATAAGTGTTCGGGAATACTTCACGAATCTTATTGGCTGTCGCTAATAGTACTGAGTCTCCAACGAAGGTAATCGGTGTTTGCTTCACTTGTTGTTCCACATTCGCTTTAATTTCATTACTAATCGTCATTGTCCCTTCAGTTGTTGGCTCGGCTGTTGCCTCTTGTAAGAGCGCTTGGTTTTGACGAATTTTCTCCTCAACCTCTTGAACGGCTGAGTTTTGATTTTTCTCTTGTGCAAATCCAAGACCTGCAAGCCCGATACAGATGACATACATGAGTGAGAACACGAGTCCAAACTGCTTCATGCCTTTTGGAAGATTCGATTTTCCATAAGCCGTTAAATTATACGGACTATGTGCTTGTCCAATCGGAAGAACGAAGCGGTCTCTCTCAAAGAGTTGATACGTAATTTCTGCCATCACGAAAATCAGCACAAATTGAATCCCAACAGATAGCCACTGCTCATCGATTCCACGTAAAAATGTTGGAGCGATGAGATGAATTGGATAAAACCATAAGTAGTATGAGAAACTTCTCTTTCCAAAGAAAGTAAATCCTTTAAAACTGAAGATGTAATGAATCCCTACTCCTTCACGAATCGAGCAAGATAACAGAAGCATCATCACGAACGATGAAATAAACATCATCATGTAATAGACTTCTGCTTGCGTTCCGTTGAAAGTCGTAAACATCCAGCCTAAAGCTCCTAAACAGAGGAGGCTCAATGCGTTTGGAACCACAGAACCTGTCTCGCGCTCAGGAAGTAGTAATTTTCCTTCATGAATGTAACTTAAGAGTGCCCCGAATGTGAACGAGAACAGACGTGTCGATACTAAATAGTACACATGAGACGGATCCTGTTCAAACCAATAAAGTGCCGCCATTCCCGCTGCAGACGCAAGCGTCAAGAATGCGAGTAAGGCAAACTCCTGCATTCTGAGGAAGTTGAGTTTCTTCATCAGTTTTCGAAGGAGATATCCAACGATTAACAATTGCACATAAAGGGATACATACCAGAGATGTACAAACGGACTTGGATTCGCGGATTGTACGAAATAAGATTGCTGCGAGAAAATTTGATAATCATTATTGACGAAGAATAATGCCGAAAGCGCCATTCCTCGGATATTGGATAGTAATTGCGGTGCTGCCACGAATAAAAACGCGACTGTCACGACAATCATAAAGAGCATCGGGAAGAACATTCTCTTTAAGCTTCTCACTGGGAAACGCTCTTTATAATCTTCCGCAAATGTTTTGATATTATGCCGGAACGTCAAGTAGCCTCCGACCACTAAAAATCCGTTAACGGCTAAAAATTCGCCCGGTAATAAATGTTGAAAATAATAATATGTAATAATTGCTAGTATAAAAAAACCTTTCAAGCCATCAAATACCGCACTCCGTTTTTTCTCTTTTTGCTTGGGAGGATGTGGGTGCGTCGGTGCTTGAGAAGGTGTTGTTTGATAATTCATAGTCCCCACTGTTTTTCTCCATTCCTTAAACTCCTATCTATTATATCTCAAAACCACTACACTTGGATACTAGGAACATTACATTTTAGTTAATTTTAAGAAAACAGTTTCCAGTTGTTTCCGAGGCGTGAACAAAGGTCCATTATATCTATAAAAAACACAAAAAAGCTAGGCCAACATTTGCCTAGCTTTCTCGCTTTAAATTTTAATGTTCTGAAGCACCGCTTGTTGCGTCTACTGCTTGTGCTTGAGCTGGAGCTGAATGCCCGCTATCTGAAGCACCACTTGTCGCATCTGCTGCAGGAGCAGGAGCTGAATGTCCGCTGTTTGAAGCGCCGCTTGTTGCGTCAGCTACAGGAGCTGCCCCACTTGCGCTGACTAAACGTTGGCCAGTTGTTTGTAAGTACCAATCTAACCATGGTTTGAAGTCAAATACGATTTCGTTAATTCCAGCGTAAGAACCATCAGGATAGTACATTGCTTGATAGTTGTGTACGTTGATGATTTCTGGTGGAGTGTTCGGAACGATTGTACGGAAGTAATCCACGTTTCCTGCACGTAAGTTCGCAATGAGGTATTCCACATTTTTGAAGGTACGTGGTGGGTGAACAGTTCCTAAACGGTTACCAGATTGAGATGGCACACGCGGAGCCAACATTTTGTTTGCTGGTTTGTTGAAGTTATAGTACAAGAATTGGTTGTTGTCATCGGCATATGTTACTTCAAATGGTAAAGCTTTTAAGAACATATCGATTTGGTCAACGGTTAATAAACCGTGGTCTAAGCGAACATAGTCGTTTCCTTGAGCCGCTCCAACGATTTCACTTGCTTTTTCAACCCATTCTGGATCATCAGGATCTACGCCTTGAACTGTTGTAGAAATTGGGTTTGTGCAGTCTAAATCTTCTGGAGGAGTTGGTAATGGTTTGCGTAACACTTTTACAACCTCCACATATTTCACGAAGTTTTCTAAGCATGAACGTAAGAACGCTACAGTTCCTTCACTCTTAATATTTCCTTCTTCATCAAACGCTTCTTTTGCTTTTCCTAATAGGAATTCGTTCCCTGGCAATACATATGCGTTTACCCCTGGAGCGTCCAAGATTTTACGTAAATGCACTTGCGCACGAGAAGTTCCTTGATCATAGTGAGAAGCTCCCATAATCATGACAGGTTTGTTTTCGAATGGGTGTAAGTTGAATGACATCCATTCTAATGTGCTCTTCAAAGCAGCTGTAATTGTGTGGTTGTGTTCAGGTGTAGCGATAATCACACCATCTGCACGGATTAATTTGTTGTACATGTATTGTACTGGGAAGCTCTTAGATTGATCTTCGTCTTGGTTGAACATTGGAATATCTTTAATTTCTAAGATTTCAAACTCGAATAAGTCACTGAATTTCTTTTCGATAAATTGTAATAATAAACGGTTATGCGAAAATTCCGCATTTGATCCTACGATACCAATAATTTTCATACTTTACTGTCACTCCTTATTTTTTAGAACTGTCCCATGAGAAGTTTTTCGCTTCTTTTGCACGAGCTTCGTTGGCACGAACTAATTGTCCTGTAATTTCAATGAATAATAAGTAATCTGCGAAAATCTTTTCTAATTTTTCAACAGTTGCTGCATCTTTTAAGTTGCCTTCTTCGTCGAATGCTTGTAAGGCGTGACCTAATAAGAATTCATCACTTGGTAAAACGCGTGCTTTAATTTCTGGTGCGTCTAAAATTTGACGTAATTGACTTTGTGCACGTGAAGATCCGAGTGTTCCGTATGATGCTCCTGTAATCATGACAGGTTTGTTTAATAATGGATAGATACCATAAGATAACCATGCTAAAGCGTTCATTAATACAGCTGGGCATGAGTGATCATATTCTGGTGTACTAATGATGACTCCATCTGCTGCAGCAATTTTATCTGCAATTACTTGTGCTTCTTGTGGCACTACTTTTGGAGTTGGTTTGTTGAACATTGGTAAGTCTTTAATTTCGACAAGTTCAATTTCCGCCTGTTCTGAAAAATGTTTTTGAATGTATTGTAATAGTTGACGGTTTGTTGATTTTTTTGAGTTTGTTCCGACTAAACCGATTAATTTAACCATTTGAGTACTTCCTTTCGAGTAATTGAATCTTTGAAGCGAGTCCTGATGTGTAGAAAATACGATCATCGTCTAAAATCAACACAGCTTCGATGTTAGGGTTTTGTTCCACTTCGAATAAGATTTCATGTGCTTTTTTCCCAAAGAGTCTTGTTGTCCATATCTCACAATCGACTGACTGCTTCGATACAATCGTTAGACTAGCAACGTCCGTCTCTGCTGGATATCCTGTATTAGGGTCCAAAATATGATGGTATTTCTTCCCATCCACTTCAAGTACCCGCTCGTAGACACCTGATGTGACAATCGACTCCTCTTGAATCGGAAGAAGCGCCACATTTTCTCCACGCAGGAGTTTAGGATTTTGAATCCCAATCCACCAATTCCCATCTTCATGATGAATAGCAGGGCCTAGCGTGAGAACATTCCCACCAAGGTTAATAAGCGCAGAGGTCACTCCAAGCTCTTTCAGCTGTTGCATCACTAAGTCAGCAATGTACCCTTTGGCAATACAGCCAAGGTCGATTCGCATTCCTTCTTCCAACAGAAAAATCGTCTGACTGGCTTCATCCAATTCGACTTTCGTTGCATCGGTCAGTTGCAGTTTGGCCTTAATTTCCTCATCCGTTGGTACTCGTGCATCACTAAAGCCCACGCGCCATGTTTGAACAACCGGGCCAATCAAGATATTCATCCGACTCCCCACAGCTAAACTATTCTCCAGTCCCAATTTCACTAAATGAAAAATCTCTGGATGAACATTAACCGCATGTTTCCCAGCTGCCAAGTTTACAGCCATCAGTTCTGAAGTGGGGTCATTCGCGCTAAAACGATGCTCATATCGTTTCAATTGCTCGAAAACTTCAGCCACTAAACGCTCGCCTTCTGGATGCGCAATTTTCAATTCGATGACGGTTCCCATCAATCGAATGGTACCTGTATGATACTGTTCCAAAACTGCCACTTCTCCTATTTGAAATATGTGAAAAAAAGCACAGAAACGCCTACACAAAAGCGTTTTCGACTCCTTAGTTTGAATGTAACACAGTAGAAATCAAATTTCAAGAACGCTGGTCTAAAATAAGTCATAAAAATATGCATAAGAAAACGATTCCTATGCATACAATCCTTATTTATTAAATTTTAATTACGGAACTGATTAGGAATGACTAATCCGCAGAGTGTAATGAAAACAGCTAAACTTGTCCCAATTGGGAAAATAGTAAGAGAACAGATGAGACCGATAATTTTGAATAGGATGTCCCACTTTATCCACCTACCACGCTTTTCACTCATTTGACGAAATTCCTCAGACGGATTAACTTCAGATACCGTTCTGTAGAAAACTAATGTTGCTGCAGTAATGAGTAGCACAATAATTCCATAAAATACCTGCACAGTCGCATTATAAAAATCCATCGCTATCAAATTGGTCGCATATGGGAATAGCGAAGCAAAAAATAACATAACCATCGCAGCCCAGACCGTTTTTTGAGTAATTTTCTCCGTTCTGTGAGAATACGCATGTAAATTCACCCACATTGCTCCTAACCAGAAAAAGGACAATGCATATGCAAAAAAGTTTTCACGTAGTTCCCATAACCCTTGCCAATCAAGCGTCTTCGGTTTATCTAATTCTAGTACTAAAATCGTCATAATAATGGCAATCACCGCATCAATAAATGCACTTAAACGCTCTTGCCCCATCGTTCGTTGTTCCATAATATCACTCCTTACTAACAACCTTTATTTTACACTATCTTGCTTCAAAAAATCTCTCTTCCCATCTCCTGTATGAGCAGAATCCTGTTTTCTTCCTGAAAAGCAGGAAACTTATATCGAGTTTAGAAAAAACTTCACTACGTCGAGGAACTACAGAAATAGCCCTTTGGATTCTATAATAACAACAATAGCGATTAGTAACCGATGCGAATTAGATTCTCTTGAAAATTGATTTTCTAGAGAATCTTTGAGGCTCGGTAGGATTGAGACCTTGGCTCAATACACTCCGAAACCCTTCCCTTACTGAGAAGCAATAAAACTTATTACTGAGTTTGGTAAATTTCACTGAGTCGAGGGACGAAAAAAAGCCCCCCTAGATTTATAGTAGTTGTAATAGCGAGTTCATAACCAATGTGAATTACTGACTCTAGGGTGAAACCCGTAGAGTCAGTTTGAAGCTTGGTAGGATTGAGACGCAAGGCTCAATCCGGTATCGCTATTATAACAACTATAAAAATTCTAGGGGGAGCTTTTTGAAAGTCCCTACGGGACCCCCATTAAATCTTTTTAACAAACTCAGATTTAAGTTTCATTGCGCCGAATCCATCTATCTTACAATCGATATTATGATCGCCTTCCACGATGCGAATATTCTTCACACGTGTTCCTTGCTTAATATCTTTCGGAGCGCCTTTTACTTTCAAGTCTTTGATAACTGTTACAGTATCGCCGTCTTGTAATTTATTTCCGTTTGCATCGATCGCTACAGGACCTTCTTCAACTTCTGAGCCTGGTTCCCACTCATATGCACACTCAGGGCATACTAATAATACACCATCTTCGTATGTGTATTCTGAACCACATTTAGGGCAATTTGGTAATGACATTTACATTCCTTCTTTCTATTCAAAATTCATCTTAACGACGTTTGCGAATCATATCTAACGGTTTTACTGGTTCCGTTACTTTCATTTTACAAATCATCATGGCATGAGGAGCTGCTTCGATTTCTTCCCCATTTTCATCCCACAACTGAGTTAATACTTCTTCGTGATGACGCATTCCAGGTCCGTAGAACTCGATTTGATCTCCTACTTTGAAGTTGTTTCGTTGTTGAACGGTTGCCATTTGTGTTTCTGGATCATATTCCAGCACTTGTCCAACGAAAGCATATTGAGGAATTTGACGGCGTGGGCCAAATAATTGCTCATGTTCGGTTGGAACTTGGTAATAGAACCCAGTTGCTAATTCACGTTGGGCTGCTTTCCATAACTCGTCAATCCATTCTTGTTTACATACATAGTTGTCTGGATCTTCGCAGTAAGAATCCACCGCTGCACGGTAAACATTTGAAACCGTAGAAACATAGTGAATGGACTTCATACGACCTTCAATCTTCAAACTATCTACACCAGCTTCAATTAAATCTGGTAGGTTCTGAATCATCGCTAGGTCAACGGCACTCATAGAGAATTTCTCTTCGATTCCTTCTTCACCCGCACCAACCATATTCTTTTCACCAGCAAATGGCATATCAAACAGACCGTATTTCCAACGACAAGATTGCGCACATCCACCACGGTTCGCATCACGATGTACCATGTGGTTAGATAATACACAACGTCCTGAATAAGAAATACACATTGCACCGTGGATGAATGCTTCAATTTCGACATCCACTTTTTCTTGCATTTCTTTGATTTCTTCCATTGAAACTTCACGCGCTAATACGACACGTTCTAATCCTTCGTCTTTCCAGAAGTTGAGCGTTTCATAGTTAGCTGCTGAAGATTGTGTTGATAAATGGATAGGTAATCCTGGTGCTTCTGAGGCACAGATATCCATTAAGGCCATGTCACTAATAATGGCTGCATCGATTCCGATGTCACGAACGGTACGGAAGAAATCTCCTGCTCCTTTTTCGTCTCCTTCGTGTGTCACCATGTTTGCTGCGATATATACTTTTGCATTATGTGCATGGGCAAAATCAACGGCTTCTTTCATTTCCGCAAAGTCAAAGTTCCCTGCACGGCTACGAAGTCCGTACGCTTCCCCACCAAGGAAAACGGCATCTGCTCCGTATAAAATAGCTGTTTTTAATTTTTCAAGAGTACCCGCTGGAGCAAGTACTTCAGGTTTTTTCAATATCTTTCTTCCCATTTGACTCTCTCCTATTTCACATCTTCTGGATTTAATAAGTAAAATCCTGCTTCAAGGCCACGAACTTCTGGATGAAGGGCACGCACTTGTAATTCAAGACTGGCGCTCTTTTCAGTAGTCCATGTTCCTGCTTCGATTTCATTACGAGCATTCACGAATAATTTCGCTACTTCAACAAAGTTTTCCCCTGGAGCGAGCACTCCGTCTAGCTTCCATTGCGGGATGCCCATTTCTGTTAACTCTAACAAATACGGCGCAAGAGACACATCGTTATTCGCAAAAATATGCGTTCCGTTAATGTCTTCATAAATTGAATAGTGAGAATCGTCATCTGCTGGTTCTGACACAAACAGACCACGGCGTTTTTCAACCGATTCTTTTTTCTCAATATAATTGAAATAGTTATTTAAAAGTGGACGTTTTGAATGATGGATACAAGTTGCTCCATAAACAAGAACCTCAATTGGAATTTCTACACCCGCTGCCAAGATTTTCATCTCTTCACGAGGAATTTCACGCGCAATCACCGCACCAACGGCACCACGTTTTCCCCAGAAGTTGACTTGACGACTACTTGTCACTAGTACGGCCGCATCATAACGGTACGGAATCGAATACTCAGGATTCTTCATAATTTGAACCACTCCTGGATCTCCTACCGCAATGTTATCCACACCAATTTCCTTTAAAAAGGTTAAGTATTCCGGAACGAGCGCAATCCCTTCATTATGGAAAATCGCGTTTACCGCAACACTTGCTTTCTTCCCATATTGGTGCGCCAATTCTGTTAATTCTTTTTGTTCCTCACGTGTAAACGACATCGGAAGACGAAGCCCAAATTGGTCCTCCCCGAAATAAATCGTATCCACGCCTGCTTCAAGCAAATCTTTTGCTTGTTGGATCGATTCAACTGTTGCAATCAGCTCTATCATCCAAAGGCCCCCTTTGCTTTCTTTAAAATTTATACTTATCTAGAGTATCACAAAATTTGTGATTTTTCTATTTTAATATAGAAGCTTCTAGTGAAAAATCACTGTTACAACACCTAAAAAAACAAAGCTTCATAATAAAAATGAGATTGCATTCATTCCCTATTTGATTTACGATAATAGTAACAAACAAGAGGAGGGATTCGATGAAAATTGGGATAGATGCTGGCGGAACAAAGACAACAGGAATCTTATATAAACAAACACAAAAAGTAGACGAATATACTGGAGAAATGGGTAATCCGATTGTGAACTTTGATTTAGCAGTTTCTAATGTCATGCAAGTCATAGAGACATTACTGTCTAAAAATCGTCTGTCATACTCTGATATTTCTTCTATCTCTATCGGAATGGCAGGAGCAGGAACGCTTCTTTCGGAATTAAATGCTACTTTCAAACATAAAATACAATGTCGATTTACGGTTGATTCCGACTTGAAAATGAGCCATATCGCAACCTTTAAAAACAATGATGGTAATCTTTTTATTGCAGGAACTGGTTCTTCCCTTCTTTCTCGTCAAAAAGGGCAGTTTGTTCAAAAAGGCGGTTGGGGACATATATTAGGCGACGAAGGCAGTGGTTATTGGCTTGGAAAAGAGATTTTAAAAGCATATATCCATTATATTGATTTTTCAGAGAGTCCTCTAGACTTTATGGAATTAGTACCTACACTTAAAGAGCGTTTTCCTGATCGAAGTTCTATCATTCAAACGGTCTATTCAAAACCAAAAACTGAAGTCGCAAAACTAGCAACCTTGTATACTTCCTTTGAAGGGAATCAATTTTTACAATCGCTTGCGATTCAAGCCGGACGGGATATCGCCAAGACTTTATTATCTTGTAATGAAGATACCGATGTAGTCGTTGCTTTTGAAGGCAGTGTTATTCAAAAAAATGCTTTTGTCTTTAATTCCTTTATCAACGAGATGAAATCCGCCAAAAAAAACGTTCAAGTCGTTTCTTCCAGACCCGCAAACGAAAGTGTCTTTTATCTATAAAAACAAAATCCTATTGCTACGAATCAGCAATAGGATTTTTTGTTTTTATAAGGTAGGATAGGTCAATTGACCTAATATGACACTTTTACTAGCCCCTGTAGCAGAAGGAACATTGGAAGGCCTTTTGTGATACGTTTGGTTTCCAAGAACGACAAACGCAATCGCCTCTTTAGCGTCTGAGGAATAACCGAGCGACTCTTGAGTAGACACTTCAATATCTGGCATTTCTTTTTGAATCAATTCTAGTAAAAAAGAATTATAGGCCCCACCGCCACCAACAATACAATTTTTAAGCTTGTATGCATCTACGAGATACTTTTTATAATGAAACGCAATAGAATAAGCCGTAAACCATGTGAATGTATGGATGATATCATTGGGCTCTTCGCTGTTGTATCGTTCGAGAATGGTTTTCGTAAAATGCTCACCAAACATTTCTCTTCCTGTTGTTTTCGGGATGTCCATTTGAAAATATGGATGGTTTGTTAATTCCGCTGCTAATGAAGGGATGATTTGGCCTTGTCTAGCAAAGAAGCCGCCTTTGTCATATTTTTCTCCATGTAATTGGCGAACTGCTTCATCAATCATCATATTTCCTGGACCCGTATCAAAAGCTATAACTTGCTTATTATCTCCTTTTTTAGGTAGAACGGTCACATTCCCAATCCCACCGATATTTTGCAAAGCTACAGACTCTTGACTTCGGCTATAAAGCAAGTATTCACTATACGGAACGAGAGGAGCTCCTTCCCCTCCGACTGCCATATCCATCACTCTAAAATTAGAAATGACTGTTGTTTTGCATTCATTCGCTATAATAGCAGCCTCTCCAATTTGTAAAGTACTTGGCACATAGTCTGCATAAGCTTTTGGAATATGAAATATCGTTTGCCCATGACTTGCAATAAATGAAAGGTCTTCTAAAGCAACATGGGCATCTTGACATAAACTCTTCACCGCTTCTGCAAAAAGATACCCTAATTCAAAATTCAATGAACAGATTAAATCGACTGGGATACATTCTCTACTACAGCATTTTCTAATTTTATTTCTAAGATTCTCTGGGATTTCATAGGTCTTAAAATGTAATTGTTTAACGGTAGTGGTTTCGTCTTTTCCTGTAATCTCACAGAGCACCGCGTCGACTCCGTCTAAGGATGTTCCTGACATTAAACCAACTGCTAGCATCATTGAACCTCCTTGATAAACTGTCTCGTTCTAACCAGTAAGTCTTTTGTTAAATTAAAGTCTTTTTTAGCGATTCCATAATATAGTAAATCCGTAATCGTTAATAAACTATTTCTAGATGTAATCGACCCTAAACGAATTTCTTTTTCCTCTACAGGTACAAATAATCTTAAGTCAGATAATGTCGACAGTGTTGATTTAAGGTTGTACTTTGTAACACCTACTATTTTTGCTCCAATTTTCTTCGCAACTTTCGCAATAGAATTAATGGATTCCGTTTCTCCACTATAACTCACAACAATAATGACATCGTCTTTATCTAACTGAGCAATACGTGCCATTAAAGTATGTAGATCACGATCATAAATGATGTTCTGATGAATTCGAGTCATTTTATGATAGAAATCTAAGCAAACAATACTGCTTCCTCCGATTCCTAACAGAAAAACAGTTTTTGCACTACTAATTAACTCTATTGCTTTTTCCAATTCATGATAATCTAGCAAGCTGAAGGTTTCTTTTACATTTTGAGATAGCATGTTTTCTGTTTTTTGAAGTAGCGTCATTAAAGAATCATGTGGATTCAAGAATGTCTCAATATCGTCTCCAATTAGGTCGGAGACCTTTTCTTTTGCTAGCTCCACTTTAAAAGCAGGTAACCCTTTATATCCCATTTTTTTAGAAAATCGCACCCATGCTGAAGCAGAGGTTTTCGTTATTTCCCCGAGCTCTTTTGCATTCGAGTCTAATACAACTTGTCTATTCTTAAAAATAAATTCAGCAATAATTCTCTCTGTTTCGGTAAAAACATCCATTGAACTTTTTATTTTATATAAAACACTCATGTTATACACTCACTTTGTTACTGTAGTTTCTTTAACGCAGCCTTTAAGACATTGGCTCCGTTCATCATACCATAATCTTGAACATTAATCGTATCTACAATAATCACGGGCTCATATTTTTCTTTCAACTCTTTTAATTTAAATCGAACTTGTGGTCCTACTAGTATAATATCTACCGACTTCACTTCTAATTCATTCTTTACTCCACTTAAAGGAGTTGCAAAAATATCAAAAGTTTCATTTTCGATTTCGGATGCCGCAGCCTTCATTTTATTCACTAATAAACTTGTCGACATCCCTGCATTACAAACTAACATGATTGTTTTCATCTTTATCCACTCCTACAAACTTAAATTTTGTCCCATCTTTTATATACTGCAAAAGTCCCTTAGAGGCTTCACATACTTCTCCAATCACATTTACACGCTCGTCAGCTTCTAATGGTCGTCTAACAATTTGCACTTCTCCTTGATAACGACCGTAACGCTCATTATCCATCGTTATAGTACCTATTTCTCTTTGGACGGTATTATAAGGGACAATATCTTGTTTCTTTAGTATTGTTCGGGACTCCACGCAACGAACGACATTCATTGCTACATCTTTTCTATTCGATAAACATCTATCTATATACTCCAAGTCGCTTAGATGCTCAACTTCCAGTGTAATGACACCATTGTCAATATAGTCTTTAATTTTCGCTAATTCTTTATGAGAAGCCTTGATATCTCCAATAAGTACTTCATCTGCAAGCAAATCTTCCAGGCATTCAACAAAACTTGTAAACACGGACTGACTTCGATGAGCTTCCACAGTAGGCAAGCCTTCAAAAACGGGTCCTCTTTTTTTCTCATCTCCTGGAATAAACATCATTACTTTCAAGCCAAAAGTTTTCAGTTTTTTGTTTTTTTGAATAATCCAGTCCTTGTCTAAACCTGTATCTTTGCGAGGATAAAAATTATGGCAAGCGATTAATTTAGTGAAATCTAACCCTTTTTCTAATCCCTTTTGATAAAAATCTTCATCAATAGTACTTGCATTCAACACTACTTCAAACTCATTCGAAAAAGCTTTTATTTCTGAATAATCAAATCCATAATCCACTCGAACGCATTTCACATCCAAACTTTTCAAGAAATCAATCGCTTTTTCCTTTTGAACATTAAATTTACGAAAAGTTTCCGGGGATATATCCACCATTAATTTCATTCCTAAGCGGTTCGTTACTGAAATAAATTTTTTCAATAGTTTTAACTGTTGCTCCGTTTTTTCTTCAGGGATTTGCATAGAAGTAAAGATATATTTTACGTTAAATAGACTGATTTCTTTTAAATATCTTTCGTTTTCTTCTAATGGCGTTGAAAAATAAATGGATGCTCCTAACATGCACATTTCCTCCTATAAAAGAAGACTAATGCAGAAATCTACATCAGTCTTCGCATCATCACATTACGAATATAACAATTCTCCATTTTCTGCTTTTTCTGCTAGATCTTTTTTCTCAATTGTTTTTACAAATGGATAGAAAATAATTGCCATTACAATCCATCCAAGGAGAACATAGATTGCTGGCCAAATTGATGCATTTGTTGCCAAGAATGTTTTAATTGGTGCAGGCATAATCCAAGGAACAGATAATACAGGAGTTGGCAAAATACCAAAACTAGTTAACGTTACTGAGATAATCGCTAACATAACATAACTTAATACGAACGGAATCATTAAGACTGGGTTCATCATGATTGGAATACCAAAAATTAATGGTTCGCCAATATTGAATAAAGTTGCAGGCAATGCAAGAATACCAAGCGCTTTTAGTCGTGGAGATTTTGAGAATGTCATAACTAAGGCTAATGGGAACAACCCTGTCCAAATATAGTTATCCATATAAAGAGAAGTAAATGTATATGGTAGACCTTGGAATGACTGTGTAGCCGCAAAAGCTTCTTGGTTTGCTGCTACCATTTGTTGCCAAATCGTTCCGCCGACACTACTTACAATATTACCACCGTGAATCCCTACTGCCCATAACACGCGGTTAAGTAAGGAGGCTAGGATAACTGCAATTGGAGTATCCCCAATAGACACTAATGGTTCAAATAATTTTTGAATCATTTTTGGAATTTCTACACCACATACATGACCGACAAACCACCAGAAAACTACAACTACAAAACTTGGAATCAATGCAATAAATGCTTGAGATACCATTGGTGGAACATTTTCAGGTAATTTAATGACAATTTTCTTTTGAATAATCAATCGATAAATTTCTACAGAAACAATCCCTACAATAATCGCTGTAAACACGCCAAGAGCTCCTAGGTACTGAGTTGGAACCCCTGTAAATTTAGCAGGATTTGCTCCAGCATCAACAACTACATTTACAGTTTTAGCAGGATTTAATAATAGATAACTTGCTGTAGATAAAACGACAGGTTGAATAATATCCATCTTCATGCCTTTATTTTCGTTATACCATTCGGTTAACCCATAAGAAACCGTCATTACGGTAAATACTCCAATAAATGCTGTACCAATACCCGCTCCAGCAGCTAATGTCTTTCTAAAATCTCCTAAAAAATCTAAATAAGGTTGATATGGGAAGGAAGCAAGAATGAGGAATAATGATCCAATAATCAATAAACTCATAATGCCTAAACCCATCCGTTGCATTACTTGTACATATCTAATTTGTGAAAATCTAATGAGTGGTGGTGCAATTTTTTCTTCTACAAAGCTCGTTAACTTATCCATTTGAACTCATCTCCTATATATATTCTTTCGTTAACACTTTGAACATTAATGCTTTGCTAATAGGATTTGCCTTTAAAGTACTTTTAATCAACTGAGCAGCCTCTTCATCCGACGAAGGGGCTACTTCAAAATACAAATTAATTCCCTCTTTTTTGATAAATTGATAATTCGTACCTGGTATCTCATCAATAATTTTAATAATCTTGTCATGCATTAAAGGACTAACAACAATTACCATACTATCAGTCTTCTTTCTTATAATTTTGAATAAACTCCTTATACCAATAGAAACTATCTTTTTTATATCTCGCATAGCTACCATTTCCGTGATTGTCAGCATCTACATAAATCACTCCATAACGTTTATCCATTTCACAACTACCTGCTGAAACGATATCCACAATCCCCCATGCAATAAACGCTTCAAGAGGAACTCCATCCTCAAATGCTAATTGAGCTTGCTCGTAATACGACTTCATATACTCAATGCGATAATCATCATGGATTTGATGTTTTTCGGTTAATACGTCTCGAGCGCCTAACCCATTTTCAGACACAATCACAGGTTTCCCGTATCGTTCGTAAACTCTATGAAGAGACGTTCTTAATCCTACCGGATCTATTTGCCACCCCCATTCGCTTGCTTTCAAGTATGGATTTTTAGTAGAAACCACTAAGTTTCCAGCGGTTTTGTCTGCTTCATCTACAGTAATTACTGAGGAAGTATAAAATGAAATCGAAACAAAATCGCAAGTATTTTCTTTTAACAATCTTCTGTCCTCATCTGTAATCGTTAAATGAATACCTTTTTGTTTAAAGAATGTTTCTGCGTAATATGGATACTCACCTTTTGATAAAATATCCATACAGTACCACTGGTTCATTTGTTCTTCAAACACCAATTTCAAATTGTCCTCAGGTTTGCTCGTTAATGGATAATAGCAGAAGCAAGCGATCATGGAACCAAAACGACCTGGTAAGTTCATTTTTCTTGCTAGTTGAATGGTTTTAGCGCTAGCTACAAACTGATGATGTAACGCTTGGAAAACATCTGACAATTGATATCCATTTTCTCCTTTTAATAAACCAACGCCATTATAAGGACTAAAATACCCTGCGTTGATTTCATTAAACGGTAGCCAATATTCGACTAAATGTCCCCACCTCTCAAACACAAAGGCTGCAAAGTGAAGAAAATGATCAATACATTCTCTGCCTTTCCATCCTCCATATTGCTCTACTAAATAGATAGGCATCGCATAGTGGTTTAATGTTAGAAATATTTTGATTTTTTTCTCTGCTAACAACTGGAACACTTTATCATAATAAGCAACTCCTTCTTGGGAAGGTTCTTCTTCGATTCCTTTAGGAAAAAGTCTTGACCAGCTAATCGAAAATCTATATAAGTCTAACCCTAATTCGGCAAAATACTCTATATCCTCTTCTAGGTGTTCAAACCCTTTTGTTCCATTTCTAAAAGGATAGTATTGTTTAGACGCTTCATTTTTAGCTTCTTCTATTTTTTCTCTTGTTAATAATCGAGTTTCTTCTGTGGCATTCGAAGTACGAGGTAAATAGGGTCTACAATCTTGTGTATCTAGGCCTTTTTCCAGAGTAAATCCGCCCTCATATTGACTAGCTGCTGTTGCTCCGCCCCATAATATCTTCATTGTTTTCTCCATTCTGCTTATTTAAGTCTAAATTTAAATTTCTGCCAAGGTTTAATTTCATCTAAAATAAAGTGTTCAATATCCACTACTTTTCCAACAACATTGGTCTTACCTGAATTCTCCATATCCTTCAAGGCGATTTGTAATTCTCCTGCATAATGACCATATTCACTACTTTCGATTAAAATATCGCCTCTCTTAATCTGATTAGGAGCATTAAACACTTCAAATCGATGTCCTTTATACTTCACACGACTCTGTGTCGAACGAATAAAGTAGTCATTCTGATCTCCTCTATTGAAATGAAATTCCTCTAATACAATTTTCTTTTCTATCTCCGGAATGCCTTCAACTAATTCAACATCAAAAGTCACTACATCCAAATCTAGTCCTTCTATGCGAGACAATTCTTCTTTCGTTGGATAGCAATTAGAAATGAGAATATCATCCACTAATTCCATTGCAATATGGTGTTTTATTTGAACATCTAATGGCAACTCACGATGCAATTCTAGTGTTGGTAATCCTTCAGTAGTTGGCCAAGGTCCAAATACCCCTTTATCATGTGAAGTGACAAATGTTGCTGTTTTTAATCCATACTTGTTAAAACGTTTTGTACATTCTTTATAGAAATCTAAGTTTAAACCGGAATAACGATGTGGATAAAAATTGTGACACCCATATAATTTATATTTATTAGGTCTATAATCCATGATGGTATCAATCGTATGAACATTATTGCTCATATTGATTTCGATAATTAAATTTTCTGGATTATAGGTCATAATAGATTCTTCTAATCCCGAAAAGCCGGCATCTAAGCGAATGCCGTCTGCCCCAATTTCTTTGAAAAACGATAGATCCTTATATGAAATATTTAACTCTCCAAATACTCGTGGCGAAACATCCACAATGATTTCAAAGCCTAGTTCGTGAGCAAAAGTATTTATTTCGGTAAATTCTTTTTTGATTTCTTCTGCAGGCTTATTCACAGACAATAGACAAGAGAAAACTCTAGAAAAGCCTAAACGACTCGTTTCTTCAAGATAGTTCTTGATTTCTTCTACCGTACTTTTTTCTGGATATATAGATACTCCTAATCTTCTCATTCATTTTCTCCTTAAAATTTAGTATAGAAAAGCCCTGCTACTAGAACAGGGCTCAAAGTTTCATTTTTATTGCTCTTGTTCTTGAGCCAATAATGATTTGTCGTACATTGTAAAGAATGGGTAGTAAATTAAAATCGACAATACAATTAATACAACGTTTAATACGATTGCTCTCCAGTCACTACCAGTAGCTAAGAACGCTCCAATAGGTCCAGGAAGAGTCCAAGGTGCACTTGCTACAACTTTATTCACTAATCCAGCGGACATTGCAATCCATGTTACAATCCCATTTGCTAATGGTGCTAAAATAAACGGAATAATTAATTGTGGATTTAATACAATAGGAGTACCGAAGATTAAAGGTTCATTGATATTACATACTGCTGGAATAAATGCTGTCTTACCTAAAGACTTACCATATGCAGATTTAGAACGCCAGATTAATAAAATAGCTAGACCAATCGTAGCCCCAGAACCACCAATCATTACAAACCATTGATAGAATGGTTCAGCCGCAATATTAGGAATTGCAGAGCCGCTTGCGAAAGCTGAAGTATTTTCTTCTAACAATACTAACCATAACGGTCTTGCAAGAGATCCAACGATTGACCAACCGTGAATACCAAACGACCAGAAGAATTGTGATAAGAAAATCACCACAATAACTGAGAAAATGGAATCTGTCGCTTGTACCAGTGGAGCAACGATACTACCTACAATTTTATGAACATCGATACCGATAAACATAGTAACAGTTGAAACAAGTAATAGTACGATAACTGTTGGTGTTAAAGCTTCAAAAGAACGCGCAACTGATGCTGGAACTTGAGGTGGCATTGAAATCTTGAATCCACTCTTTTGAGTGAAACGATAAATTTCAACAGCAATAAAGGCTGATAGAATCCCTATAAACATCCCCGCGGACCCCAAATTACTCATCGGGAGAACAAATCCCGAAGGCAATGAAGATAAATAATTTTTTAAAGGTTCGCTTGAATCTGCTAAAGCTTTTACTTCTGCTGAAGCAGCTGGAATTGCTTTAGGAATAATAGTTAGTAAATAAGCTAATTCAGCTAGAATCCCCCCGGATAATCCATCTAGATCATAAGAAGATGCTAGAGAAAATCCAATCCCGAAAACTGCGTACAATGTCATAATGTACATTGAAACACGGTAAGGCAATAAGATTTTAGCTTGGTTCGCTTGAATAAATTGTGTAATTCCCCAATCTTTCGGCATTGAGTTTGGAAGAAAGGCAATTACTAAAAACATTGATGCAACGACAATAATTGGTAGAGTTGCAATAATACCATCACGAATCGCTCTTAAATGGCGTTGTTCTGCTAATTTAGCCATCGGTGTCGATAGCTTCGTATCCATAAACTCTGTGATTTTATCAAACATATGATATCCCCACTTTCCTTATTATATTTCTAATTCCTCTTTAATTTGTTGAAGTAGTTTTGGTCCTCCTAGAGGAGTGTATCCTTGTGGTTTAATAAGTAAACATGGAACCCCTGCTTCATCTGCACTTGCTTTCAATACATCATAACGATGACGAATTTGAGGTGCTACAAGAGAAATTTGATAATCTTCTTTTACCTTCTCAGCAAAAGCTTGTGTACCACATTCATCTACTTGAATATCTAACCCTTCTTTAGTTCCTGCATCTTGCAATGCTTTTGCAACAATAGCGCTAGACATTCCCCCTGAACAAACTAATAAAATTTTCATCACTTTCACCTCCACTCATTATAAAATTACTCCGGTCATTACGATAAAATAATAAATAATTCCGATAACGATGCTCCAAATTCCTCCAACCCACCAAAAGGCTTGAGAAATTCCTTTTTTTGAATTCACAAAGAATTGAGAAAATGAAACTGTAAAACCTGCAATGAGCCCTCCGCAAATAACAAACGGCCATTTAAAGTCAATATGAACCAAATCGCAAATTGCCGGAATCACGAACATTGATATTACGATACTAGCGATAATCAGCATTACGCTCTTATAACCAAACATCGGAATATCATAATCTGTGGTTCCCATTGCCGTTTTATATTGCTTTTTTTGGTCCACAATCTTAACGGTCCATTTTCTGAATTTAACCATCGCTTTCTCCTTACTCTTTATGTTCTAACTTCCAAAGTCTTTCATTCATTCGAATAACGTTTTCCGCTAGAGTTCTAACTTCTATAGAAGTCATTAGGTGATCTTGAGCATGTACAAAAAGTACTGTAACTTCATTTCTTTCACCTGCTGCTTCTTTTTGAATTAAGTCTGTTTGTACTTGATGTGCTTTATTTAAAAATGTATCAGCCTCTTCAAGTAATTTTCTAGCCTCTTCAAAATTTCCTTTTTCAGATTCTTCCATCGCTTCATATACTAAAGCTTTGGCATTTCCACCATTACTGATGATTTCAAAAATAATTAGTTCCATATCTTGCATTAAATATCACCTCCTAATACTTGGATGGCGCGCTTGATATGCCCATTTCCCTTCATTAAAGCTTCTTCGGCAGTCTGCCTATCAACATCCATTATTTCCATAATGAGTGCTTTTTTTACATTATGGCCACTCTCTTCATAAAGCTTCTCTGCCAACTCATCATCTACTCCCGTTAAAGTACGGATCATATTTTTAGAACGAACGACAAGTTTCTTATTCGTTGGTTTTAAGTCAACCATATAATTTTTATACACTTTACCGAGCTTAATCATGACACTCGTTGAAATCATATTGAGAATTAACTTTTGAGCTGTTCCAGCTTTCATTCGTGTAGAGCCCATAATCGCTTCTGCACCTGTAACCGCCTCAATAGGATAATCTGCAAATTTAGAGATTTCTGCATTTTGTACACAAGAGATGGCCCCAGTTAAAGCCCCAATTTCTCTTGCATAACGTAATCCCCCAATCACGTAAGGTGTTCGACCGCTAGCTGCTAAACCAATTACGGTATCATTTTCATTTATTTGATACTGAGATAAATCGCCTCGAGCTAGCTCAAGAGAATCTTCCGCTCCTTCTTGGGCAATAAACATCGCATTATCTCCACCTGCCATAATCCCAACAACTAGACCTTTATCTACTCCATATGTTGGAGGACATTCCGCCGCATCTAATACTCCAAGCCTCCCCGACGTTCCAGCTCCAATATAGAATAGACGTCCACCTTTTTGCATACGCTCAACAATCTGGTCTACTAAAGCTGATATTTTGGGAATGCTTTTAGAAACAATAGAAGCAACAGTTTGATCTTCATCATTGATTTTTTGAAGGATTTCTTGTGTTGATAAAATATCGATATCTATTGTTCGTTGATTATTTTTTTCAGTATCTAACTTAATTAAATCTGTCATCTTCCCACTTCCTTCTGAAATCATTTTATCATAAAAGCGTTATCAATGAAATAGAATTTTAGAATTTTCTTTATATTTTTAAAAAAATATTTCTTGTAGTATAATAATTTTGGAAACATTATTTCTATGAAAGGAGTTATATATGAAAAACTATTTAACCGTCACCGACAAAAAAATTGAAGCTTTTATTTCAGAGCATTCAGAGATTGTACTCTCTTCTAGCATTCATACATTGGCAGAACATATTGGCGTTTCGCCTTCTTCTATTAGTAAATACATTAAAAAGATTGGATACCGCTCTTATTCTCGTTTCAAAGTAAACCTTGCGCAAAAAAATGCGCAAACCATTGATGAGCAAATCGAAAAAGATGATTCCATCCAAACCATTCAATCCAAATTAATGAGCACGGTCACTCGTTCTTATGAAATGACCTTGGAACTCGTGGATGATATCGTGTTGGATAAAGTCATCGACCTCATGAAGAATGCGCGTAAAATTTATACCTTTGGGGTAGGAGCATCTGGGATGGTCTGCAGCGACCTTTATTTCAAATTAAGTCGGATTGGTAAAAACATCCTGTACCATACTGATTCGCATATTCAATTAGCCAGCCTTGGTAGTGCGACACCGGACGATCTCGTCATTGGGGTGAGCTATTCGGCCCAAACCAAGGAAGTCACGAGCGCCTTTGAAATTGCACATTCGAGAGAAATTCCAACCGTTTCGATTACCGCTTTAGGAAACAATCAACTCGATTCGCTCAGCACCTATAGTTTAAAGGTACCTCGACATGAGAATATTATTCGTTCTGCTGCGATCACCAGCCGAAACGACTCCCTATTCTTAATCGACTTGTTGTATCTTGGACTTCTCCAAAAAGACGACCGCCGTCAAAACGAAATTTTAGAATCCAGTTACCAACTCACTCACCAATTAAGAAAATAAAAAAGAACCATCCTCAGGTGATATGTACCCAGAATCCTGGACATATTAATAATTAAGCTGAACGCATGGATGTTTCCC
>NZ_KV790861.1:0-6841 GCF_001807725.1 Granulicatella sp. HMSC31F03
GTAGGCCTGAAACAGAACAGAGAGTGATACGAGAGATTTTCGTGCCGTTTTTTACGATATTATTATTTTGGCTAACACATCCACAAACCGTACAAAATTCTGGTTTATGCGTATATGTAGCTGAATAAAATAAAGATTTTCTCTTTTTAAATGTCTTCTCTTGAACTGTATTATCCCAGATAATGTTTTTATCTTTGATTTGTAGCGTGGCTTCTAGTATATTGTTCATATGGTCATCATCCTTTTGTTTTAGGTTTAGGCGCTTTTAATATAATGGATGTTGGCCTTTTTGTATACACTAAAATAGGGTTGTGGAAAATTTCCATCAACCCTAAAAATTATAGAACTATTATTTTTATCGATAGAATAAGCTACACGTTTATGGTTCTATAACTTTTTATTATTCACTCTCTTTATGATCCGAATGAACCTCATTCCAAGCTCTACCAAACAATTCAGATCCTCCAGGTTTTAAAGTTAATACAGTGTTTTTAGCTAATATTTCTTGTGCACCTTTAGTGTAAGAAGTTCCTTTATCAAGAGCGATAAAAACCTGTTTTTTTGTTTTTGTATAAAGTTGTAATATTTTTTCTAATGCGAAGTCTTCAATCTGTTTTAATAAAAAAGAGTCGTGTATTATTACAGGTAGTTTTGTTAGTTCCATTACAGCTAAGTCGAAAAGAACTAACCCTTTATATTTCGAACCAGTCCCACCATCTTTAGGCGTAAAAAACGTATAGTGATCTGCATCGGATATATTGAGAGTAGGGGAAGTTTTTCTTCCATTATAAATTTCATCATTTAACTGGTGCATGCGCTTATTTAGATCGTCTTGAAATTGTGTAATCACATCTACGATTAAATTATCAAGTTCAGCTTTTAGAGTGTCTTTCCTTTCTTTTAACTGATCAGCTTTAATAAAATTATCGTTTGCTTTTTGTATGTTCGTAAGCTCGTTTTGTAGATTTGAATATTTTTCTAGTATTGCTTGAGTAACATTGGGAAGAGACTTTTGATCCTTCAACTTTGCTTCAAGCTCAAAAATCTTTGAATTTGTAACCTCAAGAAGATTCAAAAGTTTTTCTTCATTTTCTTTAAATTCTTTATTTAGAATTCTTGAAATTTTTCTATGAAAATCTTCAATTTCTGCTAAACGTTCTAGATTTACTTTTGGGAAAAATTCTAAAAGCTGCTCATAAGTATTTTGATATGATATTTTACTAAAATTTTTATCAAGCTCAGCACTCTTTAGTTGGGAATTAATGATAGCTTTTTGTCTTTTGTAATGCGATAATTGTAATCTTAAATCAGCAATCTCTTTTGCCTTTAATGAGTCTATGTCCAGTAAGCCCTCAGAATTATCTTTTACTAGGTCCTTTAATTCGCTTTGTAAAATTTCTATTCTTTTATTATTTTTTTCAAAGCTTTTTTTGTTGTGTACAGATAGAATAAGCTCATATTTTTTGCCTTTTTAAATACACTTTCTTCTTCTTTAGCATCCTCATAGATTTTTTTCTTTTCAGCAATTATTGAATATTTGTCAAATAATTTAATCATGCCGTTAATAGCAGCTGAATCAGGTTCTTTAAGAGCAGATTTTATAGGACGATTTTCATCACAGGTATCTCTGCCATAAATTCTAAAAAATCTGCTTACTGCTCCCCTAAATGTCAAACCTGGCAAGTTTAAATCATATTTTTCAGTTAGAAACTTGTTATAATCATCAATACTGATTTCTTTTAAGGGAGAAAAGTTAGAATCACATATAATTATTTTTGCGAAATCTCCAGTAGATCTTGAAAAATAGTACTCAGTACCATCAAAGTCAAAGACAAATTCAAAGGAGTAAGGACCTACCTCTTCTTGAATATGTATAGACTTTTTAATGTAGTCTTCACCACCAAAAATGAAATCTATAATCATCAGAAAAGTAGATTTGCCAATAGAGTTTGCCCCTGTATCATTACCCATTACAACATTTAATCCCTTATGGAAATATATCGGTTTTCGTTTTTCCCCTTTTTCTATAAAGGAATCACTCTTCATCATCTTTAACATAATGGATTACCTCCTCATGTTCATCTAGTTTAATTTTTTCGAGTATAAACAGACAGTATAAAATCTCCATATATTCAGACATATTGTTAACTTTCGTTTTTACTGCTTTATATAGGTCAGATGGTGATAAAGGGCCAGTTTTCAAGTTATCTAAAACAGGTATAAACTTAGCAACAATACTTTCCTTAAATGGAGTTACTTTACTAGGTAATTTCATGGAACACCTCACAGTTCTGAATGAAAAATGCAACTACAATATCACAAGAAATTCTGTACTTCTGTGAATTAGGCATGTTTAGTTGTTTCATAATCCATTCTGAGATTTTTGCGAATATTTCTTCTTGAGAGTTACAAGTAGGATGGATTGTCTCATATGCTAGTTTTATTTCAGAAGCGATGATATTGAACCTATTTTCTGAGAAACTATTTAATTCAGAAAACAGTTTGCGAATGAATTTGTAATATTGCAAAACATATGAAGTAACGGTTTGCTTTAAGACAAAACATGATGGATCAATTTTCTCACTTATCAATAAGGGATCAAGTCTAAAATTTTGTATTACAGTATTGGAATCAATGTCGTATAGGCTATTAATAATATTTTTAATCTCATCCTCAAGATTCAAAGTAGATAGTTGCACCTGGATCTGATAGTTCTTTTTAGCATACTCCTTTAAATCAAATAATTTTATGTATTCATCTAATTCAGGTTTTAACAAATATGATTCAGAACAATCTGAGCATAATGCAATCATGTTATCAGAAGAATCTAAATGTACGGCTGGTGTTCTATTGGCAATAAATAAATCCTTTTTATCCGAAGATAAATCATTCGGGAAAATTTTAGTTATTTCATATTTTTTCACACTCTTGTTTTTTATTTTTTTAATAAGTGGAGAGTGACAGAGTGGACATTGATAATCCACTTCAGATAAGAGTGGAATATCATCAGTTCTCAATTCCTGATCAAGAGCCTTATTATCTCTATTTAATGCGTATAAGAAACATTGACAAAGGAAAATTCCAAGATTATTAGATGCTAGTAAGTTATCTAAATCGGCTTTCTTATTTGAAGGAACCGAGATATCATTAGAATATAAAAGTTTTAGTTGATGGCATATATCATCGATTAAATTAAAATTTATTTTTGGAAATACTACATTATCAAAATAATCTTCAGCTTTAGCAATGATCTCAGGGTCGGCTGAAGCTTTTTTTATTTCATTTTGTACGTCAACCTTTCGCTGAATCAAACTTGTAATAAATTTGGGTTTTAAATCCACGGGATTCTTCATAGATAAGCAAACAGAATCAAATAATATGCGAGTCACATTTTCTTGGGTATCTTGCATACCTGCTTTTAGGATCGTTATATAAGCCGAAATAGTAAATTCTGACAAAAGAATATCTCCTTTCTGAGAAATGGGAAATTTCAGAGTAATTCCACGCCAATTTTGGGGGAAATACTTTTGATGGATATTTTTATAGAATTTAATTGTAGGTAAGTGATGTCACGAGCTTAAATCTATTAAGTAAATTATATCACAAAAAACTACACAATTATAGAAGTGAAATATGTGTTTGCATATCTCAATAAAGCAAACACAGAAAGGTGGTTAAAAATGATGGCAAAGAACACAAAAGCACACATCTAAGACAGTAGCCAGCAAAGCTTTTCGTAATTGTGGTGTCAGTAAGAAAGCAAACTCTGTAGCCAGAATTGCACTAGCACAAACTAAAAAGAGCGGAAGGTATGCTCTAAAAATTAACCTTCTATAAGGAAATAGTGACTGATTTAAATAATCGGTCTACAAAAAATATCACAGAGCCTGATTAGCTATAGGGCAATGAGATACATCATAAAGTTCTCATGGATTTAATATCTGTGAGGTGCTATATGAAGTACCTCTATTTTCCTATAGCTAATTTTGGGAATGAATAGTCGGTACTTTATCTAGTATCGGCTATTTTTGTATCTCTTGCCTTTATTGCTGACGGCAGAAAGGCAGGGATTTCTAATGAGAATCCGTAAGACAAAAAAAGAAGACCGAATGGTCTACAAATACAAAACATCAAGAGGAATAATCGTCATTAAACCTGGAGAGGATGATGTCACAGAGATTGATATCAAGTTGTTACACTCGATAGATGATAGTGAGGTTTACTATAACCTCAAGAATCTAAGACCCGAAAGAACAAACGAGGAAAAAGCTGCAATTAAAGAGTGGCGAAAGAGCTTCATAGAAAACTTCAAGAGAGAACACGGTTATGAACCCAATAAGTATATTGTGAATGATGCCGTGGAAGAAGAATTTCCAAGGAATTATAACCTGTCATTAGACTTTGATAATGATGGGATGATTGATCCAGATAAGCGTCTGATTGAAACTCTTGCTTGTAAAGAATCGACTGCTTCTTTTGACTGGTCAGAACGAATGGAAACAGTGTTAGAACGATTAACTGAGAAGCAACGCTTAGTAATCGAATTGAAGTATATGGAAGGATACAAACAAAGTGAAATCGCAAAAATTATGGGAGTATCCTCTGCAGCGGTGAAAAAGCATCTTGACAAGGCAAAGGCTGTAATCCAGGAACATTATTAAAAAATATTTGGGTGGGGTTAAAATCCTGCCCAATTTTTTTGCCTGTGATGTGTAAGGGGGAACACTAGTCAGGTTAGAGGAAAGAGATAGTAAGTTTTCAATAAGTGAAAAAGTAGGAGGAAGTATCGATTTACCTCTTCCACAAGTTGGTGGATTTGGGGTAGGAAATCATCTAAGTTTTTTTAATTTAGATACGATGACAAGATTCGAGAATGAAGATCGTGGTTGGGATGGTCATTCAAGTAACGAGATGAAGCCAGCTATAAAAAAAGTAGACAATTATGATAATTTGCAACCGTATATATGTGGAAGTGAACTGCGTAAAAGGAGGAAAACAATGAAAACAACATTAATGAATATTCAAGATGGGATGTCTGTTTTGGGAGGAATTTTAGGATGGTTTTTAGGAGGGATGGACGGGTTACTGTATGCTTTGGTGACATTTGTAGTATTGGACTATATTACTGGCATGTTAAACGCGATAGATAAGAAACAACTATCTAGTTCAGTCGGATTTAAAGGGATTGCTAGAAAGATTGTCATTTTCACGTTGGTAGGTATTGCTAATATTTTAGATGTGCATATCCTAAGCAGAGCAGGAGTTCTTAGAGCAGCTGTTATTTTTTTCTATCTATCGAACGAAGGAATTTCAATTCTTGAGAATGCTACTAAATTGGGACTTCCTATCCCAATTAAATTACAAAATATTTTGGAACAGTTAAATAAAAAAGAGGAGGAAAAATAAATGGTAGAAAGAATCAATGAAACATTAATGAGTGATAGTGGTCGTTTAGTCAATTTGGAGTTCGTCGTGATTCATAACGATGCAGGATCTATGACACCAAAACAATATATCGATTGGTTACGTTATAGAGACAAGGCATTGGGAATCGCGCATTATTATTGTAATCGAGATTGTATTGCTCGAGTAGTAGATACGTTTAATATCGGTTACCATACTGGAGATTGGTGGAGTAACTGTCGTTCGATTGGTTATGAAGTATGCGAAAGTATGAAAGTGAGTGACACTGAATTTCTACAGAATGAAGATGTAACACTCATGCAAGCTACGGAAGATTTATTGTTCTATGGTTTACCTATTACACCTCAGACAGTAAGGCTTCATCATGAGTTTGTACCTACAACGTGCCCTCACAGAAGTATGGAGTTACATGGGGGAAGTACCGAAAGTGTGAAGAAATACTTTGTGAATCGAATGAATTACTTTGCAAGCCTTGGCAGTACTGTAGATGAGATGTTAGGAGGTTCTACCGTATCTCCAAGTACCATTGAATCAGATAACATGCCATATAGCAGTCAGTCAGATGAAAATATTGCACGAGAAGTCATTAAAGGATTATGGGGGAATGGTAGTCATCGTGTGACACGTTTGTCTAATGCAGGTTATAACGTTGATACGATTCAAGAGATTGTTAACCGCATGTTAAGTGGGGACATACCATCCGTAAACTTGGACGAGATTGCATTACAAGTCATCCAAGGCGATTGGGGAAATGGTTCTGACCGTCAAGCACGATTGGAAAATGCTGGGTACGATTATCAAGCAGTACAACAACGGGTGAATGAGTTGTTAAGTTAAGAAAGTGAGCCTACTAATGATTGTTCATTAGTGGGCTTTTTAAATAAATTTTTCAGAGGGTTAATTTTTTTAGTGATTTTGTCGACTGAGATATGAAAGGCAGAGGATAAAATTATTAAAAAAATTTTTTGAAAAATTGTCCGATTTTGTCATTCAAAAAGGCGATTAAGTGAAAGGAGAGATACAAAATGAAGATACGAGAATCACCAATCGGGAATTGATTGACTCAACATGTAAAAACAAATTTTTATAAAAGAAAGAAGGAAAAAATTATGTTTAATAATTCAAATAGCAACATCATAGGAGCTTCAGGATCATGGGAAAAATACACTGTTAAAGCAGGAGATACACTGAGCGGTATTGCAGCTAAATTCCATACAACAGTGGAAAAATTAAAAGCAATCAACGGTATTAAAGATGCTAATAAAATCTATGCGGGACAAATCTTGAATGTTCGAGGGACGTATACAACTGGAGGCACTTCCTCTTCAGGGACGTCTGTGAACTATACCACTACTACTTATACTGTGGTATCGGGAGATACATTGAGCGGTATCGCAGAGCGCTACGGTACAACAGT
>NZ_KV790862.1:0-20788 GCF_001807725.1 Granulicatella sp. HMSC31F03
TTTTTTAGTGTCTACTTTAGAGGGAGCATATCAATGTTACATTTTGCTTTTTTGCTCTTTACTGAATTAACTTGTCAATCGCCTTAATAACGCCATTGTTCTCGTTAGTATCTGTTACGATATCTGCAATAGCTTTTACTTCTTCGCTAGCATTTCCCATTGCAATCGCAAGTCCTGCATATTCTAACATTTCGATGTCATTTGCTGCGTCCCCAATAGCTGCGATTTCGCTTGGTTGAATGTTTAGGTTTTGAGCTAATTTTTCTAAACCAAAAGCTTTGTTCACACCTTTTGCTAGAACTTCTACTAAATACTTTTGACTACGAACCACATAAAATTCGTCTCTCCACTCTTCTGGAATAACCATTTCAAACTCATTAAGTTGTTCTTCATCTCCCATTAGTAGAATTTTATAGAAATCAGTGTTTAAAGACTCTTCGGTTGGAATTCTTTTCAGCTTGCCACTCACAAGTTTTACATCAAACTCCATCCATTCTGTTGGATCCTCATCGAATGAATAATAGTAATCAACACCAGCCCCCATAACGCTAACTCCGTGTTTCTTGCCTAGTTCAATCCATTTTTGAATTGCAGCAGAATCAACAAAGGCATCCATCACGCGTTTACCGGTTTGACTCTCATAAATGTCCGCACCATTTTGGCTAATAATATAGTGGTTTTCTTCTAAATAGCCTAAGTCTTTTAAATAAGGACGAATTCCACTCTCAGGGCGTCCAGTACAAAGAACTAATAAAGTATCCGTTCCTTTTTTATGGAAATTTTTGAAGTATTTTTTTGTTTCTTCTAGTATTTCTTTTTTACTGTTTAATAATGTGCCATCCATGTCGATAGCTACTAGCTTAATCATAGAAATCCTCCTAGTTCTAAGTTGCTAATATCTATTTTATCAAATTAACAACCATTTAACCATTCAAAAATGACATCGTTTGTGACAAAGGATGCTCCATTCTGACAGTGAAGCTCACTAAAGTATTTTTCTTTATCAAATACAACTAATCTCTTTTCTTTTATACTGAGTGATTGGTAGTATTCGATCCCTAATGACGAATCATAATAGTTATCTTTTTTTGAAACACAAATTAACACTGGATTTTTCACCGGAAGCTCTTCAAATTTCCTACAATAACGAATAAGTTCATTTAAGGAGCTCTTTCCAAACACCCATTTTGCGTTTTCTATTTGCCAATTTAAGAATGGAACTTTCTTGATATAGAAAGAAACAATTTTCTCAATTGCTACTGGGAATCCAGTTTCAAGATAACGATGAAGGAATTTTGGAATATTCGTTTTAAAGGAATCTAGTAAGGACGGAAAATAATTATACAATACTACTTTGTCTAATACTTGTGGATTTAAATTAGAAGTACGAGCCATAAGTAAACCACCTAAAGATAATCCAATTCCAATTTTAGGAGATACAATTTCATCCTTGTAAGCATCTACTACCTGAGAAACAACCGTATCCCAGTTGGGTATAAAAGCTTTATGTTGATAGCGTATGACATGGGATTGCCCTGGTCCTTCAAAAAGGATACAATTATATCCTTCGTCTAAAGCTGCTTTAACATTTGTGAAATAAAGTTCCTCCAACAATCCATCAAAACCACTACAAATTAGTAAAGTCCCTTTACAATTTTTTGTTGTTCTAAATGATAAAGTACGTAAAGTCACTTCTTTAAATTGTATGTTTTTCATTTGATACGGAATTCGTAAAAGGTCTAACCCACGATAAAAGTATTCAACGGAATTGTTATAGACTTCTAACTTCCTAGAGTCAGTTGGATGTAAGAAAAATTCAGCAGCTTGATAATAACGACTAGCTCTTAAAAAAGCCTTTCCTTTAGAGATGTCACTTATATAAAATCTACTTGTTAATAAATCCCCAACCTCCTTCCACTCAGTATACCAAGACTCATAGTCTCTTTCTTTAATCCTTTCTGCAGTAGTAGAAACCTCAGCAAAATCACTTCCCCCATATGGGCAGTACCACATTAAGCGTCTCGTCTCAAAATCAAATTCAAACGTCTTAAAAAACATTTTTATCCTCCTTAATAGTCTAAATACATGTTAATATGTATAATTATAAAGAATAATTATACAATTAATAGAAGTTACTTTGAGGTGCCTGCATATGGAAAATGAAACATATTTACGAAAATTAGCTCTCCCATTGTTAGGAAAATGGAGTGTCTTTATCTTATTAACTCTCGAAAAAGAAGAAATGTACTTTGCGCAAATTGAAAGAACACTCGGTTCCATTTCTCGTAAAGTCCTTACCCAATCTTTAAATGATTTAATCGAAATCAACATTCTATACAAACGTGGTAAGGCCAGTACTGGTCATAAAACCTATTATGGATTGACGCCTTTAGGAAAAAGGCTACTTCCCCTGATTCATCAAATTAAAGAATGGATTCGTGAAAATAAAGACGAATTAGAAAATTAAATCATAAAAGAATATTAATAACAAAAAAACACTCTTGGTCTCAAGAGTGTTTTTTCGTTATTTTAAGATTTTAATTGTAACTGTTCTTCTTCCCCATTGATTGGCTTGATCGACAGAAACGAAATGAAGGTCAATTTTATTTCCCTTTATCGCACTACCAGTATCCCCAGCAATTGCAACGCCATAACCAGGAACCTCAATCAAACTTCCTAAAGGAATGACACTTGAATCCACTGCAATGACGGTTGGATTTGAGCGCAAATCAATTCCTGTTGCTGTATAGTATCCTAAACCCGGTTCATTATATGAATATCCAGTTGCGACTACTTGTAGTGTTCTTCCGCTAGATTGTGAGGAACTTGAACTGTTTGAGGTAGTCGTAGGCGTCTCAGTCGTAGTAGGAGCTGCTTGAGTCGTCGACGTTGAAGGCTCAGCGGCTACTGGTTTAGCAGCTGTCGTATCCTGACTAGAAGTAGATGGCGCCACCTGATTCGTTTGTTTAGAATCACTCGTTAAAGCAGCAATTGTAGGTGAAAAAGCTACTTTTGCTTCTTTCTTTTCCTTTTCCATCTTCTCAAATGTCGCTTTATTGTCAGCTATCAACTGCTTAAGTCCTTCAATTGAGCTTTGGTAGGATTGACTTTCAGAAGTTAATTTTTCTTTCTTGGTTTCTAAATCACTTTGTGCCTGAGAAGCTTCAGTTTTCAAACGATTCAACTCATTCACTTGATCTGCCAAGTTCTTCAATACTTCTTCATCGGATTGGAAGAACTGTTGAAATACAAATAAACGATTTAGAAAATCTGAAATACTTTCTGAATTTAATAAGTGAAGGATACTGTAAGTTGCTAAATCTGAAATTTGCATCAATTGCAATCTTTTACTAGCAACCACTTTTCGTTCTTCCACTTTCGCTTCTTGAGTTTTCACTTTTTCCGCAAGGGTTTCTTGCTCTTTATGAAGCGATTCAATCTGTTGGTTTAAACTTTCAATTTCTTGATACTTTGTATTCACTTTTTGTAGTTCTGACGATAATTGAGCTTCTAATTTTTGCACATCCGTTTCTTCTGCAAACACAGAAGGAGCTAAAGGTCCTGCAACTAAAAAGAATGCTGTTGTTGTCAAAAATAGTTTTTTCATCTTTTTCAAAAGCGATATTCACCACACTTTCTCCAACATACTCCTTATTTTACAAGAGGAACATATGGAGAACGTATCAGTTATATTACAAAGTTGTAACAAAAGTTTACAGTTTTATGATTCCTTAAGATAGGCTTTTAGAGCTTCTAATAATTCATCGCTGCTGGAAACAATCTCTCCTCTAAGTTTTACCAAGCCTACTGTATATAAATTTACATAGCTAAATTGTGATTCAGCTACCTCTTGCAAGGCAGCTATTTTTTGAGAATTATCTGCTCCTTGTTGACGACTGTCTGTGTATAATCCAAGAATTGGCATGTCTGCATGGTACGCTACCCCAATTTCACTTGCTACACCAACATCAATAACCGCTCCATCTAATACCGCAATCATTAAATCAGAATCTAATAACGCATCTGTGTCATATTGGGCAATCATTGTTGAGTCTGCATACGAGCTCTTATCATTAATCGCCATTTGTTCTTGTGGCAAATACACCTCTACTCCTGGAAATTGATTGCGAATCTTTTCTACGAGTACTTTGTTAAAGGCTAATTCCATTTCCGAGAATAATGGACTTGCAAAATAAATTTTTGTCATTTGAATACCTCCTCTAATAACTTTATCCTACACTAAAAACACCAAAAAGACCAGAAGACATTTCACTCTTCTGGTCTAGTCCATTAATTATATAAAGCATCTACTCGTGCTTGAACTGCCTCATCTTCAAGGAACTCATCATAAGTAGAGCCAAGACGGTCCACAATGCCTTTTGGTCCAATTTCGATAATACGGTTTGCTGTTGTTTGAATGAACTCGTGGTCATGACTTGAGAATAGTAATGAACCTTTGAACGCGATTAAACCATCATTCAATGCTGTGATTGATTCTAAGTCTAAGTGGTTTGTTGGATCATCTAAGATTAACACGTTTGCTTTAGAAAGCATTAATTTAGATAACATACAACGCACTTTTTCTCCCCCTGAAAGAACCGTTACTTGTTTCATAACATCGTCTCCAGAGAATAACATACGACCTAAGAAGCTACGTAAGAAGGTGTTATCTTGCTCTTCCACTGGCGCGTATTGACGTAACCACTCTAAGATGTTTAATTTTTCGTTTGAGAACTCATCTGTCATATCTTTTGGTAAGTATGCTTGACTAGTTGTAACACCCCACTTGAATGTACCACTGTCTGCTTCCATTTCGCCTGTTAAAATCTTGAATAATGTGGTGATCGCAATATCTGAACGGCTTAAGAAAGCAACTTTATCATCTTTAGATAATTGGAAGCTTACGTTTTCGAAAATCACTTCGCCATCAATTGTTTTTGATAAACCTTCGACTAATAATAAGTCATTCCCAATTTCACGCGCAGGTGAAAATCCAACGAATGGATATTTACGGCTTGAAGGTTGAATATCATCCAATGTAATTTTATCCAACATTTTCTTACGAGAAGTCGCTTGTTTTGATTTAGAAGCATTCGCAGAGAAACGAGCGATGAATTCTTGTAATTCTTTGATTTTTTCTTCTTTTTTCGCGTTTTGGTCTGCTAATAATTTCGCAGCTAATTGGCTTGAATGTAACCAGAAATCATAGTTACCAACGAACAATTTAATCTTACCAAAGTCAACGTCCGCCATATGCGTGCATACTTTGTTTAAGAAGTGACGGTCATGAGAAACAACGATGACTGTGTTATCAAAGTTGATTAAGAACTCTTCTAACCATGAGATTGATTTTGCATCCAAACCGTTTGTAGGTTCGTCTAATAAAAGAACGTCTGGTTTACCGAATAACGCTTGTGCAAGTAACACTTTAACCTTGTCTGCTTCGACTAATTCGCTCATTAGTTTGTAGTGTTGATCTTCAGTGATTCCTAAGCCTTGTAATAATTGAGAGGCATCACTTTCAGCTTCCCAACCGTTTAATTCAGCAAATTCCCCTTCAAGTTCAGCGGCGCGAATACCATCTTCATCAGAAAAGTCTTCTTTCATGTAGATAGCGTCTTTCTCTTTCATAATGTCATATAAATGTTTATGCCCCATGATTACAGTATCGATTACACGTTCATCTTCGAATGCGAAGTGGTCTTGTTTTAAGACCGTTAAACGTTCATGTGGATCTAGAATCACTTCACCAGTTGTTGGTTGTAATTCTCCAGATAGGATTTTTAAGAAAGTTGATTTTCCGGCACCATTCGCACCAATAACCCCATAACAGTTTCCTGGTGTAAAAGTGATGTTTACATCATCAAACAATTTACGGTCTGAAAATAATAGACTTACGTTTTGTACTTTTAGCATTTCGTTCTCCTTTGTTTTTGAATTCGATTCATTCTATCATACTCTCACTCTTTTTTAAACCTTTGTACTAACTACGACACAAAAATAAGCTAGTCTGCTGTAGACTAGCTCACTTGCTTACTTTGTGAATTTTAATTCGACCTTGTACCCATTCTTTGCAGCTAACTCAATAATCGTCGACAGTCTTGAATTACTCTTCCCGTTTTCAAGAATGGAGACTTTATTTTGCATTAGTTCATTCGCTTTGGCGTATTTTCTCTGAGAAAGTCCCGTTTCCAATCGCAGCTCAACTAACTGCAAGGCAATCTTTTGCTTCGAATACTCCTTATTAAAATCCTCTACAAATTCAGGATAAGTAGACTCTAACTCTGTGTATAACTTCTTTTGGTATTGGCCCATTTGGTACACCTTCCTTATAGTTTCTGGATACTTCGAAAACTAAAGTATCACGATTATCCTTAACCTCTCCCCATTTTTCCCAGACGGATGGCGTAATCCCTTCCTCTTCAACAATGGTCAGTATCGCAAGTATTTTTACTAACTCATCATAAGGAAAATCTTTAATCTGCTCGTATGTCGATTCTCCAATTTCATATGTTTCCCCCATAAACATCCCTCCTAATCTCATTATACTTTATAAGAGTGATACCGTATACGGTATCACTACACTTTTACAAAAAAATCCGTAGACAAAATGCCTACGGATAATTTAATTATTCAGTTACAATAACCGGACGTTTTAAACGTTCCACAGTTTCAGCAATGTTTCTGAAATGATCACTCACACGTTCTAAGTTACTGAGTAAATCCATAACAAAGATTCCAGATTCCGCTGAAGCAATTCCTTTATTCATACGTTTCATATACTTGTCACGTACCTCAATTTTTAATTTATCAATGTCACGTTCAATTTGTATTGCTTGTTGGACTTTCTCTTGATCCCCTGTAGATAATGCATCAATGGATAACGCAAAACCTCTTTTAATAAGCTCATAGATTCCGTCTAATTCTTTAACGGTATCTTCATCAAGAAAAATTTCACGTTCGATAATCGATTTTGCAAAGTCCGCAATATTTTCTGCATGATCCCCGATACGTTCAATATCATTTGCAGTACTAAATAATTCATCAATCGTTTGCTGGTCTTTAGCAGAAACTTTTTGTTGAGAAATTTCCACTAAATACTTAACAATCGCTTTTTCATAAGCGTTGATATTTTTCTCGTTCTCAAGCGCCTTTTTAACAAGCTTTTTATCTCTGTTACGAGCTGCGCCTACTGCATTATCAAGAGCTTGAATCGTTTCTTGAGCCATTGCAGCAAATTCATACATGGTATTTTCTAAGGCGATTGAAGGAGTAACCAAAATGCGTTTATCAAGATAACGCGTAATGCTTTCTTCTTCATCTTCCCCATCTGGAATAATCATTTGGATTAATTTCACTAGAAGATTTGTGAACGGGAATAAGATAATCACGTTTACGATATTAAAAATCGTATGCGCATTGGCAATTTGTCGAGCCACATTCCCTGGATCAATGCTTTCAACGACATTCACAAGAATGTTACTTAAGAAAAGCATGAAGTAAATTGTACCAATGATATTAATCATTAAGTGGAATAAAGCTACTTGTTTTCCTCGGCGAGAAGTACCCAAACTACTAATTAATGCGGTCGTACATGTTCCAATGTTATCACCAAAGATAATGAAAATAGCAGTTGTAATTGGAAGCACACCTTGACTAGCAAGAGCAATTAAAATCCCAATCGTTGCTGAAGAACTTTGCAACACAAATGTCATTAAAAGACCGATTCCTACACCCACGAATGGATTGCTACCATATTGAAGAATCCAGTTTGTAAATTCAGGTAATTCTTTTAGAGGTTCTAGTGAGTTACTTAATGTACTCATCCCGATAAATAGAATCCCAAAACCTATAAAGATTTCACTCGCTTCTTTTACTTTTGGATTTTTCGTTAGCATGTTGGCTACTAAACCAGCAGCAATGACGATTGGTGCCCATTGTGACAAGTTAAAGGAAACCATTTGTCCTGTAATGGTCGTCCCAATATTGGCCCCGAAGACAACTCCAACCGCTTGAGCTAGTGTCATAAGACCAGCGTTTACGAAACCAACAACCATTACTGTCGTTGCTGAAGAACTTTGAATAATCGTAGTTACAAACATCCCTACTAATACGGACATCAAACGATTTTTTGTCAATCTACGAATGATTCCTTTCAATCCTTCACCTGCAACTTTTTGCAATCCGTCGCCCATCAATTGCATCCCGTATAAGAATAAACTGAGTCCTGCAATTGCGCCTAGAATCATCTGCGTGTACATAAAATTGTAACTCCTTTAAAGTATAACGTTTAGGTATAAATTCATTTTCAGAAAGATTGTAACACATCAATTCTAATTACGAAAGTGTTCTCTTTATATCCGTTTTTTCAAAATGCTCAACAAGAGGTTTAATATCTTGAACATATTCAAGACATCCCATATACTTCCCTTCTTCATCCCAAACGGCATGATAGGTCACATGAACCATTTTATCTTCTGTTTTAAACCACATTTCTTCTTTTTCTTTCTGTTTTGATTTTAATTGTTCAAAAATTGTTTGGACCGTTTCATGGACACGAGGCGGGTGGCATAGAATAACATCTCTTCCAATTGCACTTGGAGTTCTCTTGAAGATTTTTTCTTCGCCATTTCCCTCATTATAGTACTTGACTATATTTTGAGCGTCTACAAAAGATAATTCCATCGGTAATAAATTTAAAATTAAATTCAATTCTTTTAACGAAAGCGAACCGGTAGATAAAGGAATATCTCCCTCTGATTCAACTTGTGTTTCCTCTTTTACTGGGGAAAATGATTTCTTAACAGCCCATTCTTTTTCAGGTTTAACGATACAGTATCCATATTCAGGTGATTGAGAAGCTATTGTCTCCCAATCGTCTACATGAAATACTTGCTCTACCATGGGGATTAAGATATTTTCTTCTTTTTGAATCATCTCTAACATTTCGTCACGGGCTATTTGAAATTCTTCCAAAGTGGATTCTTTACCATCGTTCAAAGCTTTTTTGAAATCACGGTACAAATCTCTTATTTGGTCGTGAACTCCCCACATCACTTTTGGAGGAGCTGTAATTCCCTTTTTTTCCATTATCGGAAACATCGCATATTCTTTACGTTGATAATGATTTTCAAACTGATCCAGCAAAGAAATTTGTCTTCTTAATCCTTTTTCAATTGTAGAATCCTTTGTTTCGAGATAATTGACTAAGAGGCGCTCCACTCTATCTAAAGCCCCTCTAATAGCCAAATTCTCCATTTTCATCACATGAACTGGATGTCCTGGTTGTTCAAAATCAGCTACTGATGTTTGTGTATTCACTTTAGAACCCATCAAATTGGCGTGAACATTACATAAACTCATGATTTCAGCAAAAGTAATACCTTCACTCATTAAGTTTCTTTCCATCAATTGAATCTCGTATGGAGAAATCTCGTCAAACACTTCATTGAACTCTTCTTGAATAACTTCTTTATCCTCACCCGCGTGAAGTCTGAGCATTAGATTTTTTAGAATTTCTTGACGTTCTTCCATAGTGTAATCTTCTTTAGCCATCTAATCCCTGCTTTCTTTTACGATATATCCATTCGCTTCAAGAGTTTCTACAATGGTAGTCAGTGGAATTTTAGCGATCTTTGACCCTTTTTTTAGACTAGTTATTCTCCCCACTGTTTGTACCATTTGTGGTTGATTTAAGGGGGTAAACCCGATTTCCACTAACAAATCCTTTACTTCTGGGTGTTCCTTTAAAGTAGTAAATACAGTGTCTTCTAAATAGATTGTATTCATTGTAAACCTCCTAGAAACCACGTGGGATAAAGTAAATTCCAACTGAATAGTACAATATCACTAGAATATATAAAACAATCTGCCATTTAGTAAAAGTGATGAACCCAATTCCTTTAAAGGCATGATTCTCACTAATGTAAGCTTTAATCTCTGGTAATTTTGCAAATAAAATATAAATTAATAGAACAAATCCTAGAAGTTCTAAAATCGAATGGAGTGGATGTTTGTCTATCACAATGGCAGGAGAAAGGTAAACATCCACAATAATTGCAAAAATAAAGTTATTAATCATATGAAACGCTACAGCCCATTGGAATCCATACTCAAATGCAATATAGGCTAACAGAATTCCCAAGAAGAATGTAAAAATTTCTTGTGATAAATTTGCATGGAATAAAGAGAAAATCATTGCAGAAAAACCAATCGCAAATATTTTCCCATAGCGTTCCATTCGGTATCCAATAAAACCTCTAAAAATAACTTCTTCAATAAATGGAGCAACAACGCCTAAATAAAGTACAAATACAATACTACTCGTAATTTCTGGAGAAGCATCTCCTAAAAGCGTAGCAGGAATCCCCATTTGTGTAAATAATTTATCGATTCCCATTAGAATCAACTTAGAAACGAAACGAATCCCAAAAATGGAACCAGAGATTAAGAAGAAAGTTCCTACGTTCATTTTCTTAGGAGCAACATGTTCAAAAATCCGTTTAAATGGGAATTTAGTTTTAACGACCCAAGCAATAAGGCCAACAAACGCACCAATGTACAAAAATACAGCTGTAATGGTATAAACAAAGCTAGTATCCATCAGTAAATAATGATATTTTGAATCTAATTGCATTTGTCTTAATACAGATCTTCCTAAAAGGCTAAAGAAGAAAAAGATTATAAAATAGATTAATAGTCTTCTTGCAATTGATAAAATATCTTTCTTGTATTCAGATTTTACATTCTCTTTTGAAGGAGAAGTTTCCTCAATATTAAAATCATCATTTTGTGTTTGATACATCATTTCCACCTCTATTAATTTTATTTTTAATAACAGCTCGTTTTAGACGAAAGACTAAAAACGTGCAATTGGACATTAAGCCCAAAATTAATCCTATCCAATATGAAAATGGACCGAAATTAAAACCATAATGTAAAAGGAAACCAATGGGTAGCCCAATGAGCCAATATCCAATTAAACACAAGATAAACGGCATTTGAACATCCTTATATCCCCTTAGGATTCCTTGTATAGGAGCAGCAATAGCATCAAATAGTTGAAAAAGTAAACTATATGCTAAAAATTGAATAGTAATTTTAATAAACTCCTCTTCACTTCCATAGAAACTTGCTATGGTATTCAAATTTAACGCTAAACATATAAGCGTCACAACTGCAATGATAAAGGAGGTCAAAACCCCTATCTTACTATATTGAACCGCTGATAAAATATTTTTCTGCCCAACTTCAAAGGATACAATAATCGTTAAAGCGGTAGAAATACTAATAGGAAAAGCATAAATCAATGTAGCAAAGTTCATAGCGGCTTGGTGAGCTGCAATAACCGTTGTTCCAAACCCTGCCATTAATAATCCTACAAAACAAAAAATTGCAACTTCTGCAAAAATCGATAATCCAATGGGAAATCCAATTTTAAAAGGTTCCTTCCATAAGGATAAACGGATTCCTTCCCACTTAAAAATGGGATATTCTTTTAATTCTGAGTGCCATTTAAAAACAAAATAAGTAATGAATAATAAGCCCCAATAAGCTAAAGCCGTTCCCAGCCCCGCTCCTGGCCCTCCCATTTCTGGAAAACCAAATTGACCGTAAATCAAAGAATAATTAAAAAATACGTTCAACGGGACCACTAAAACCATCAATAGCATTGAAAGTTTGGTTAACCCTAGGGCATCAACAAATGATCGCATTACGCTAAATAATAGTAAAGGTACTAACCCAAGAGATAACCAAGATAAGTACTCAAACGCAATCATTTCTACTGACAACTCTAAATTCATGATTCCTAAAGTGGGCTTCAAAAATATCCAGCCAAAAAGAAATAATAGAAAAGCTAGAAATATTCCAATCAGTAAATATTGACGCATGACTTCTATAATTTTCTCTTTTTTCTTTTGCCCTAAATATTGACCAACAATTGGAACTAACCCAGAAACTATCCCTGTCAACATCGTAAAGAACGGTGAGTATAGGCTTCCTCCTATCGAAACGCCAGCTAAATGGACCTCATTATAACGTCCCGTCATTACTGTATCGATAAATTGAGCTGAATAATTCGCTAACTGATAAATTAAGACAGGAATCAATATTTTTAGTAAATGCTTTATTTTATGATTTTTTTGAGTAGTAAGTTCCATTAATTCTCCTTTATTAACTCCTCGATGGAATTTACTTTAACGAATGCGGTTTTAAAACAATTCTCATTGTCTTCGTTATTCACAACAGCTACAAAGCCTGCAGTATGACTTGCAAACTCTTCGTCAATAGCAGAATCACCAATATAGATCATTTCATTGAAAGCGACATGATAGTTCTCTGAAATGCTCTTTAATGAATCTATAGCAGGTTTAGAAGGAAATTCATCAGTCGTTCCGATAAAATCAAATAAAGATTCTACCTTCAATACTTCTAATACGGCTTTAGTTGGTAATTTCGAATCATTTGTTACTAAAGCTAACGTAAAACCCAACTCTTTGAATCGTTGAAGAGTCTTTTTAACATTCCCAAGAGCGATAATTTTATCTGGATTGGAAGTAATATATTGATAAAAAAATTGAACCGTAAACTGATAATTCTCCTCAATATCAAACTCTCCAAATTGAGCAATCACTTCCAGCATGTCTCGAACGCTTCCTGATGCAATAACACTATTTTCAATTATTTCAGAGCTGGTAATTCCTAACTTTTCATATAAAGTCCGATTTTCCTCTTTATCTAAACGCATTCCATTTCTCGCTAATAAAGCTTCGATAACTTGTAAAGTAGGCTCCAACCATAAAGCGGAAGTATCTGTAAGCGTACCATCCTTATCAAAAATAAGAACCTTAATCTGATTATGATTTAAATAATCCAAAAATTTCATTGTCATTATTCAATACTTTGGAGCTCAACGGAAATAATATTTTCTAATGAGCTGATTTCCTTCAATACTTCTTCTACACTAACAGTTGCTTCAGAAATATCAATCATAATTTGAACAACCGCTACACTATGAATGGCTAATCCTTGGAATATCGTTAAAATATTCATGTTACGACTCGCAAATACATCTAGCGTTTTCGTTAACGTTCCTCTAATGTTCTTCATATGAATATTGATAGAAGCTTTTCTTCCTGCATTCACAGAGGAGAAACCTTGTACTTTGCGATAATATTTGTAGTACACACTTCTGGAGATGCCAACCATTTTCACTACTTCGGTTACATCTTTTGCTTGTCCAGTAGCAAGTAATTCCTTTGCTTGCAAAACTTTAGAAAAAACCGGTGGCACAGCATCTTCTGATACTAAAAAATGTTTTTGTCTATTCATTTGCTGTCCTTCTTTCATAATCATTTGTATTCATTTTACCTTATATCAAGGACAGATATCAATTGATTCCTGGAAAAACAAAAAAGAAGTCAGAAAAAATTCTAACTTCTTCTCATAAAGTCATATGGAGAAAGATCCTCCATTCCAATCATCGGTGAAATCAAGTCCTCATCGATCATTCTCATATTTAACACGACGTTTTCTTTTGAATGGGACTCCTCTACATTAAATGAATGAGTATCACTGCTATCTTCTACAATTTTTTCTACAAATTCGTCAAAAGCATTTGTACTCAAATCTCTAAGGAATTCTTGTAAAAAAGTTGCTCTTTTAGGGGAAATGGTAGTCGCGCTTTTTTGAAAGGCTCCCGCCTCTCCACATAAAATTAAGTACTGTTGACTTCTAGTAACTGCTGTATATAAAAGATTTCTTTGTAGCATTCTAGAATATTGATTAACCATTGGTAGAATCACCATTTTAAATTCGGAGCCTTGCGCCTTATGAATAGAACAGCAGTAGGCTAAAGTTAATTGTTGCCAATCCGTTCTAGTGTACTCCACCTCAGTTTGGTCAAATAAAACATAAATCTTGTCTACTTGATCTTCATTTTCTTTTGCAAATTGAATTGCTGTAATCTCCCCAATATCTCCGTTATAAACATTTTCCTCAGGTAAATTCACCAATTGGAGAACTTTATCTCCAACACGAAACACTCTATCAAACGATTCCACCTCACGAACACTATTTCCAATTTTCGGATTTAATATTTCTTGCATCATTTGATTAATGGCGTTTATTCCAGAGTCTCCCTTGTACATAGGAGCTAATACTTGAATATCTTTTTTCGTGTAGCCTTTTTTCAAAGCTGCGACCACTACTTGTTCAATAATCGACACTAGGCGCTCCGGAGTACAAGGTAGAAAACTTCTATCTAGCTGTTTTTGGGCAAAATTATTCGGTAAAAACCCATCTTTAATACAGTGAGCTAATTCTACAATAGAAGATTGATTTGTCTGACGATGAATCCGTTTCAACTCCATTGAAGGAATTGATTTTGTTTCAAGTAAATCTGTAAGGACTTGACCAGGTCCAACCGAAGGCAATTGGTTACTATCACCGACTAACAATATCTTCAAACGATCAGGAGAAGCCTTTAATACACGATTCATTAACCACGTATCCACCATTGACATTTCATCAATGATTAAAAACTCACCATTAATCTCTTTATCTTCAAAACTTTCTTCGGGACTATCAATAGCAATTCCCAGCAAACGATGGATTGTTGATGAAGGAAATCCCGTGAGTTCATTCATTCTTTTAGCCGCACGCCCTGTCGGAGCCGCTAAAACCAGAGCATCTTCTACATCTTGAATTTCGTTCAATTGGCAATAGACATCAATCACAGCATTTATAATTGTTGTTTTTCCCGTACCAGGCCCACCTGTTAATACAAATATCGGTTCATGCATAATTTGATGAATGGCTTCTTTTTGGGATTCATCATAAATGATGTCAAATTTTTCTTGAGTCTTTTGAATCGCTTTACAAATGGATTCTTTAGAAAGAGTGTCTTTTTCTTTAGTCACTCTTCTAGAAATTGCATTTCGTATTCCAAGCTCTGCATAATAAAGAGAAGCGATAGCAATTCTACTTTCATCTGAATAAACAACGCCTTCTCGAATTAAATCATTTAAAGCATCTACCAATTTTTCAGGATCAATTAAATAATTCTGACAGGATTCTAACAAACGCTGCGCTTGAGTAATTAAGACTTCACTTGAAATATAAGTATCGCCTGTCTGGTAGCAGAAGTCTCTAGTAACAATAAATAAGGCACCTTTTAATCTTGATGCATCATCAGGATCAATTCCCATTGATTGAGCAATACTATCCATCCGCCTAAATCCAAGACCTTCAATTTTTTGTAACAATAGATAAGGATCTTCGTCTAAAATCTGTTTAGCTTTATCTTTAAACATTCCGATAATTTTTTGCGCGATAGAAGGAGTAAAACCTAAATTCGTTAACTCAAACATCAATTTTTCCGTGCCTTGATTTTGAGTAATAACTTCACGAATCATTTCCTTTTTCTTTTTCGTTAATCCTGTAATTCCATCCAGAGCATTGCCGTCATTTAAAATGCGTTCGAGGGCATCTTCTCCTAATTTTTCGACGATTTTCTCGGCAGTTTTCTCCCCAATTCCTGGAAAATGAGCGCTTGAAAAATATTGAATGAGACCTCTTTTTCCAGTAGGTTGTGTTTGTTGATAGTTATCTGCTTGGAATTGTTCTCCATATTTTGGATGAGAGACAATTTTTCCATTAAAACGATAGGAGATATCCGAATGAATTTGGCCGAAAATACCTGTAACAACAATCTCGTCATCTACTGATACACAGTTTGACTCAATCACACGGACTAACAAAACTTTGTAAAAATTTTGTGCATTCTCAAAAAATGTTGTCAGTACTTCTCCAACAATATAATTAGCCTCGCTCATTGGTTATCTCCTTTCTTTAAAATTTTAAACGTATTGACGTTCTTTTCCTTCCATAAACGCTTTATCAATAATTCCCCCACCAAGGCACTCTTCGCCGTTATAAAATACGACAGCTTGGCCAGGTGTAATCGCACGAACAGGTTCATCAAAAATTACCGTTGCCCGCGTTGGGTCCTTTTCATCTAACACAACTTTCACTTTTGTATCTTGTTGACGGTATCTAAATTTAGCCGTACATTCGAACGTTTTCTCTCTTGTTAAATCGTTCGTAAATTGAATATCTGTTGCTGTTAAGCTATCTGAGTAAAGGTTTGGATGATGGAATCCTTGACCAACATATAAAGTGTTTGTTGATAAGTCTTTCCCGATAACGAACCATGGATCATTCGTCTTACCACCGCCACCGATACCAAGACCTTGGCGTTGTCCAATTGTGTAGTACATCAGTCCAGCGTGGTCGCCTTTTACTTCTCCATCAAGGGTCACCATTTTACCAGGTTTAGCTGGCAAATAGTTTGATAAGAACTCATTGAAGTTACGTTCTCCGATGAAACATACGCCAGTTGAATCTTTCTTCTTAGCAGTCGCAAGATCATACTTTTCAGCAATCTCACGCACTTCTTTTTTCTCTAAGTGTCCAATTGGGAAAATCCCTTTTTCTAATTGCTTTTGGTTCAATTGACTTAAGAAATACGTTTGGTCTTTATTATTGTCCTTTCCTCTTAATAAGTGAACAATTCCGTTTTCGTCTTTTTCCACACGTGCATAGTGACCCATCGCCACATAATCTGCTCCTAATTGCATTGCATAATCTAAAAACGCTTGGAACTTTACTTCTTTATTACACATCACATCTGGGTTTGGTGTACGTCCTAGACGATATTCGCGAAGGAAGTATTCAAATACACGGTCCCAGTACTCTTTCTCAAAATTTACTGAATAATATGGAATACCGATTTGTTCGGCAACCGCAGCGACGTCTTTATAATCTTCTGTCGCAGTACAAACTCCATTTTCGTCCGTATCATCCCAGTTTTTCATAAAAATACCGATGACATCGTATCCAGCCTCTTTTAATAAAAGAGCTGTTACGGAAGAATCCACTCCTCCACTCATGCCAACGACAACCCTAATTTTTTCATTACTCATTTTTTCACCATCATTTCTTTTTATTTCCTGAACTAGTCGATTTGAAGGTCGAGTTGTCAGATTTATCCTTAATTTTAAATTTATTTTTTAATTTTTCAAAAAAATTGCTTGAAAATCATTGAAAATGCGATAGTACTGGGATTTTTGCCCAGTCGTGCTTTTGACAAACGATTTCATTTTCACTATAATTATATTGAGAAAAAGGGGGCGAAGGTGTATGATGATCTCTTTACGAGCAGCACGGGTTAATCGTAATTTAACACTGTTAGAAGCCGCCAAATATCTTAAAATAAACAAAGATACGCTTACGAAGTATGAAAAAGATTCAACCAATCTTCCATATTCTTTAAGCAAGAGAATGCAGGAGCTCTATGAAGTTCCTAGCGAGAATCTTTATTTTGGCGATACCTTAAGCTTCGTAGCACAATTCAAACCGCTACCAGAAGTCGAATAACAGTCCATAGGGTACTCTGCCCGTGCATGATAAATGAGACAGTTCAAATTGAACTGTCTCTCTTTCTTTGTCCTTATTTCGTTGTTACTTCTAGAACTCCACGTTCTACTAAGCCTTCTAAAATGAATTCCAATTTTTCAACAGCCATTGCTGTATTTGATTTTCCATACAAATCTACTGTTTGAAGACCATTCTTAGTAACCGTTGAAATTTTTAATGATTTTTTATCTTTGTCAACCATCACTTTTAATTTTAAGCCACGGTGATCATCAATGGTATTATCTAAACTACGAATTAGTTGAAAATTCCCAGATTTTGTCTCTGTAAAGCCATTATCACGTAATGTGTATCCTTTACATGTTGGACTAACCGAAAATACTTGGTTTGACCCTTTTAATGATGCAGTTGGTGTAAATGCCATATAAGTTTCTCCTCTTTCTTTTTCTACAAAATTAGTTTACCATACTTTACCTTTAAACAAAAGCTCTCTTTTACTAGAAAGCATCCACAAATGCATCAATATCCCCTTTTGTTGACCCCATTCCAAATGAAAGTCTGACAGACTCTTCAAGACGACTCGTTTCATCTGGATACATTGCAGATAATACCGGACTAATTTGCACGCTTCCAGCTGAACAAGCAGATCCAGCAGATACTGAAACATCTTTCAAATCATTAAAGATTAATGTTTGCGTTGCTTTTCTTCCTTTTAGCCACAGGTTACATATATGTGGATTCTTTGGATTAGCTACGCCGTTAAACTCAAATTCAATGCCTCTTTCAGACAACTTCGCGATTAGATACTCACGTAACTCTTGATAATTTTGAACGAGCTCATCTCTTTTCGTCACAACGATTTGCATTGCTTTTTCAAGACCTAAAATATAAGGAACGTTTTCTGTCCCTGCTCTAAACCCTAACTCTTGCCCTCCACCTTTAATTAAAGCATGAATGGGGGCATCTTTGGATTTATATAAGAATCCAATCCCTTTTGGTGCGTAAATTTTATGCCCAGAAGCTGTTAAGTAGTCGATACCATCAACATTAATTTCTTCTTGTGCAAAGGCTTGAACAGCATCTGTATGAAAATAAGTAGGCGTGTCTTTTAAAAGAGCTGCAATTTCTTCGATTGGAAAGCGGGCACCTGTTTCATTATTAACGGTCATAATTGAAACAAGACGAGTATCCTCTCTAAGAGCTTTTTCAACCGCTGACACCTCAACACTTCCCTCTTTATTCGGAGCTAAATACGTCACCTCAAAGCCCTCTTGTGCTAAAAATTCAGCTGATTTACGAACAGAAGGATGCTCTACAGCGGAAACAATAATATGTCCTTTTTCCTTTGCAAAATGCTCCCGAATACTCTCGAATACTAAATTGTTTCCTTCTGAACCTGAACTTGTAAAAATAATGGCATCGTGTGGAGAGGCTTGTAGTTCTTTTAAAATAGCTTTTCTCACACGTTCGATTTTTTGTTTTTGTTCACGACCAATGCGATACACACTAGATGGATTCCCAAAAGATGACATTTCCTTTGTAATCACTTCTAAAACTTCCGGATGAACCGGCGTTGTTGCTGCATAATCTAAATAATTCACCATGCATTCTCCTCACTTTCAAACAATATTATTATAAGGGAAGTCTATTTATTGTCCTAACAAGATGTTTTAATCTTTCCTATTATATCATTCTTTCAACTTATGATACACTTAACTTAAAGAAATTTAAGGAGGAACTGAAATGAACCACCAACCGCTCGCTTACCGCATGCGACCTCGAACGATTGAAGAAGTGATTGGTCAAGAGCATCTTGTCTCTCCTGGAAAAATCATCAATCGTATGGTTGTGGCTAAACAATTATCATCCATGATTTTATACGGACCTCCAGGAACTGGAAAAACTAGTATTGCAAGTGCTATTAGCGGAAGTACGAAAGTATCCTTTAGACAACTAAACGCAGCAACTGATACAAAAAAAGAATTGCAAATCGTTGCCGAAGAAGCAAAGATGTCTGGTAGTGTCATTTTACTACTTGACGAAATTCATCGACTAGATAAAACAAAACAAGACTTCTTATTGCCCCATTTAGAAAACGGACGAATTATTTTAGTGGGAGCAACGACTGAGAATCCATATATTTCGATTAACCCAGCGATTCGCAGTCGTACACAAATTTTCGAACTCAAACCACTCTCTCCTGAAGATATTATAAAGGCTCTCGTCAATGCAATTGAAGATGAAGAACGCGGATTAGGAAAACTCGATTTAAACGTCACTGAAGAAGCTTTGAATCACTTTGCAAGTAGTACCAACGGAGACGTTAGAAGTGCCCTAAACGCGCTTGAACTAGCGGCAAAGTCTACTGAACCTAGTGTAGATGGATTAATACATATCACGATTCAAATCGCAGAAGAATGTATCCAAAGAAAGGCTCTCTCGTATGATAAGGACGGAGACCAACATTACGATGTCATCTCTGCTCTTCAAAAATCCATTCGCGGTTCAGACGTGAATGCAGCCTTGCATTACGCTGCTCGTTTAATGGAAGCTGGAGATCTTACAAGTTTAATGAGACGTCTTTTAGTCATTGCTTACGAAGATATTGGACTAGGAAACCCACAAGGCGTATCCCGTGCTGTTTCTGCTGTTCAAGCCGCTGAACGTCTTGGGTTACCTGAAGCTAGAATTCCTCTTGCAAATGCGATTATCGAACTTGCCCTTTCACCAAAATCAAACACTGCGATTCGTTCTATCGATAGCGCCTTGTCAGATGTCAGAAAAGGTCGTGCAATAAGTATTCCAGACTACTTAAAAGATGCTCATTATTCTGGAGCTCCAAAGTTAGGACGTGGCATTGGATACAAATATCCTCATGACTATCCAGGACATTTTGTAAAACAACAATACTTGCCAGATGCACTTAAAAATGAGGAATATTTCAAAGCTGAACCAACCTCTTCCTACGAGGAAGCCTTGATGAAACAATACCAAAAATATCGTCAAAATAATTAGTGATTTCTTAAGAAATCGGTACCAAAAATTTATTGCATTTCGCCTATTCATGTGCTACTATAATGACATAGAGATCTATGATGTGCGCGGTATTTACTAAGTGTTGACCGAACAATTTACGACTTTTTAGGGATTCAGATTGATGTTACTGATAACAAGCCTTTTCACTTGGTAGTTAGGAAGTAATACATAGAAGCCCACCTGCTTTAGATGCGGGTTCAAACTAACAAATACATCAAACGGCATCGTTGGAAATCTATATAAAGTTATTAACTTTAGGCCACTCTTCATGAGTGGTTTTTCTTGGTTCTATAATTTTTAGGGTTGATGGAATTTT